>JAGVWZ010000014.1 GCA_018304045.1 Candidatus Pacearchaeota archaeon
TTCGCTGGTTTCATATCTATCTATTTCTGAATTTATAATCATATTATTTAACAAGTCATAACAATATGAAGCTTGTGCCATTGGAACAGGGACTGCTCCCTGGTTTTCTGCAAAACCAAAATCCTCAATCAGTTCTAAAGAAAGTGGAAGCTGAAGTCTGCTTCCATCAATTGCCAGCAGTCTAAATCCATTCCATAAATCAAAAATATTATCTGTATAAAATCCTTTAATAATGCCGTCGTTTAATTCTATAAATGCTGTATGACTTAATTTCATTCTGCTTTGACAAAAAGCAGAGTTAGTTATATTCTTTTCGTTAGAAAAATTTAGAAAGAACTCAGTAAGTTCTTTTTGTAAAGATTTCCTTATAGAATTTAACATAAATAAAATTATTTTTGGAAAAGTTAGTTTTCTTTTTCTTGTAAAATCTTTATCAGATTTTCTATTTGATTCTAAAAATTGTTTAGAATAAATTTGATTTCTAATGTAATTAATAAATTTCTTACTCTTTTTCTTCTCTCTTTTCATAAAATATACACTGCCGAAAAGTTTATATAGTTATCTATAGTTATCTTATTATGAGAATAATAAAGTTAAATAAAGGGAAGCTGTTTTTAAGGGAAGACGAAGTAGAAGGTTTTTTAGAAAGAGTTGTAACCCCTGTTGGCACTTCTGCCAAAGCAGATGTTCCAAGAAAGTATTTAGGGAAAAGAGTTTATGTGATAATTACCAAGAAGAAAATTAAAATGTAAATCTTAACTTAATGACATTGGGCGTGTTACCTAAGGTTAACAATCTCCCATTCTTATCGAGGCTGAGGTTCGGGGAGCACTTAACTATCTGTTTCTGGGAGCGTGTAACTGGCTATTTTTTGAGAAAAAATGGGGGGCACCTAACTAATCACCAAAAGAAACTCTCTATGATTATATTCTTATTATTAATACCGAGTGCTTTCAATTCTTTCTCGCATAATCTCTTCATGGATTCTGGACCGCAAATATAAAATAAAGAATTTTCTCTATCTTCAACATATTTTTTTATTATTTCTTTGTTTATGTAACCTTTTTCATATATCTTTTTAGGATTATCCTCTTGGCTAAATAGGTAGATTATTTTTAACCATTTTCCATTTATTCGGTCTAACTCGCTTTTAAATATTGTATCATTCTCTTTCTTTGAGCCATACAACAAAAAGATATTCTTTTTGTCATTACTTTTTGATTGATTTCTTATCATGCTCATAAAAGGTGTAATGCCAACACCACCTGCAAGGAACACTAAGTTACCTTTATTATTTTCAAGAGTAAATATTCCAAATGGACCATCAACTATTACTTCTTCGCCCTTTTTTAATTCAGATACTGCTTTTGTAAACTTACCAGTTAATTTTACTGTAAAATGCAAGTCTTCTTCATCTGGAGAATTTGATATAGTAAATGGGTGTCTTGCGTATAATTTATCTTTATTTAATCTTAAAAAGCAGAATTGACCTGCTTTAAAATTAAGCTTCTTGTTCGGTTTTAATATTAGAGTGAATGTGTCTTTGGTCTCCCATTTTACTTCTTTAACAAAACACTTAAATTTTCTTTGTTTGATCTTATAGCAAGTTCGGTAAATTCCTCCAATAATCATTCCTGTTAACAAAATGTCTAATATGGATTTAACAAAAATGTTTCCTGTATCTGATCCGGTATTCAATGCATGATATAAACCAAAAAAGAATAAAATATATGTCAAAATGTGAATATATTGCCAACTTTGATAAGATACTCTTTTGTATAAAATTGAGCAAGCCATAACTATAACAAATATGTAAAGAGAGATTATCCCTAAGGCTAATGGCAAAACCGCAAAATCGGGAATAAGATAATTCAAATAATTTCCGCTTGACAACATAAAAAACAAGGGATGTGCTATTACAAAAACAGCAGTTATTAATGAAAATTTTCTCTGGAATTTTATTATCTTATCCATTCCAAAGAACCTGTCAAAAAATCTCGCAGTATCTCCAGAGATTATGAGGATTGAGAGGAATAAAAATCCGATTAAACCTGCTAGTTTTCCAACCGAGTATAACACCAAATTAATTGAAATATCTTCAGAAATAAATGGTTTAAAGACTACAAAAGTAAGGACTATACTAAAGAAACTTAAAAAAATAAAAAAAAGATAAGGTGGAATTTTTCTGTCCATAGTCCAACTATTTACCCAATTACTTTAAGTGTTCCCCACTGTCCTTTTTGCCTATGTCCTGGAACTGAGCAGTAATAAATAAATTCTCCGACTTTATCCGCTGTAAATTCTATAACTACTTCTTCATTTAAGGGGGTCATTTTTTTAATCCCATATTCATCAAGAGTAAGATCGTGAGTTCCTTTAATATTCGTTACTTTTATCCGAACAATATCTCCTTTATTGACATTTATTTCCTTAAGTGAAAACCAAATCCCTGTATTATCATAAAAAGATGTCATTACAAATTCCTTAACTGGCGCATTAGATGTATCTTCTTTTATAGCATTTCCTGTTACAGAAGAAGAATTAAATATTTTTGTAATTCCAAATCCTGCAACGACTAGAACTATCAAAACTAAAATCCCTAAAGCAAATTTCTTGTTCATTTTTTAACCTCCTTATAATTATTTTTAGCGTTATAGGTTAGAAAAATTATTAATGCAAACGCAGTTAATGCCATGATTGGAATTGTAATATAACCATATGAAAAAAATATTTTTGAGGCACAGGTTGCACTTTCTGCAGAGCATATAGCTGAATTATTTAGTATTTGCGTGCTATAATGATAAATAGAAATAATTCCGCCAATTATGCTCAATGGAATTGCATAACTACTAATCTTATTATCTTTCTTAAATAAAGCCATTCCAAGGAGAAGGGGTAGGGGATACATAAATATTCTTTGATACCAGCATAATTTACAAGGAATATAACCTGCAATTTCTGAATAAAACAAACTTCCCAATGTTGCAATTAAAGAGATTATAAATGCAAAGAAGAGGGCATTTCTAGTTAAAAAATTATTTTTAAAATCTTTTTTAATTATAATTCTATAAATCAAAAAAATTAACAAAACATCGCCCATTAAAGTTAATACTAATAAAAGTTCTGTAACAAAATTAACTAACAAAATCATATTGTTCCATTATACCTGCTTAACTGAGCCAACCTTTCAATTGATTGCCCTCCAGGATAAGTTTGATTATTTATTTTCCAAGTAGGATAGCCAGAGATTCCAGCTTCAGAACAAGCTTTCTGGTTTTTGTCACAATCAGTATAATTAATATATTGAAAAGAGTTACCAAATAACTTTTTTTGGTTTTTACAGTGAGGACACCATTCAGTTCCATACATTACTGCTCCCTGTTCTGTCATGTATTTTGAAAATTCGTCATACTGGCTTTGAACTGCCTTTCCTGTAATGCTCTTATAGCCATAAAATCCTGCAATTAAAATTAAAACTACAATAAAATAAGTCCAAGGATTTTTGAATATATTTTTCATTTTATTACAAGAATATTAACACTAAGCAGCACTTGAAGCACTTCCAGTTCCACTTCCAAATCCAGCACTTGGTGATGTTGAAGATAAAGTTTGTGAACATTCTGCTGGTTCGGTATTAAATGTAGAGCATATTGTTTTAAGATAGCTTGTTGAATCTCTTCCTGATTGAGCGTCTGCCCCATTAATCATTAATGTTGGTGAACCACTTACACCCTTAGCCTGAGAATTTGATTCTTCTGTAGCATACAATGTTACCCCATCAGTCTTCATACAAGAGTCTATTTTTGTTTTATCAATTCCAAATTGATTATACAATGCATCTATTTTTGGACCTGCACAAGTTGCATCTCCATTACAATTTCCAATTTCACTGCTTAATGCAAAAGCAAGTGTATAATCTAAATATTTAGCAGGATACAATTTATTTATACATAATTGTCTCTGAGCCTCAATTTTTTCATGTTCTCCATGCATTGCTCCAATCTGTCTTATTTTAAAGTCTATTTTATTGCCTAATAATTTTACAGCAGGGATAATCCCTTTTTCGGATTGTGTTCCATATGGGCAATATGTAAACACATATAATTCTACAACAGGTTTATCAGATTTAGGTAATTCTGCAGGTGCTTGGATATTAGGGTTTGCTATAGCATTTCCGTTTATTGAAACAGCTCCTTGAACAAAATATTCTCCATCCTTTGTGATGTACACCGGAATATTTTGTCCTTGATAAGAAACAGTTGTCTCATACAGATTGCCAATATCCTTTGAAGAAATATACTCAACTCCTCCGCCTGTTTGTGCATTAAGATAACTAACAAGAGATTTTCCAGCTTCATTTTCTGAAATAACATTTCCAGTCATCCCTCCCCTAAATACAAAGACTAATGATATTGCCAATGCAATTCCCAGAACTATAGATACAAGCATCCAGGGATTTTTTATTTTCTCATTAGAATTATCAATTTTTATATCATTTCCATCTTCATCTGAATTCTTGTTCTTTTCCATTTTATTCTTGCAATAGTAGCTTTTATATACTAATTATACTTTACTTAGAAAAGGAGCTTTATAAATAGGCAGTATCTCAAAGTAAAGTTATATCAAAAATGGAAAAAGAATGTCCTGTCGCGAAGATTATAGACATATTGAGCAAAAAGTGGAATCTCTTAATTATCCGCCAGTTAAATGGCAGTGATAATACTAAAAAGAGATTTAATGAATTAATTAAAGAAATAAATGGAATCAGTTCAAGAACTCTGTCTAAAAGATTAAAAGAATTGGAAAAAGCAAAAATTATCAATAAAACAAAATTCAGTGAAATTCCCCCGAGAGTAGAATACTCCTTAACTGATTCTGGGAAGCACCTTATAAGATGTTTTAAAAGTTTGAATGGTTGGGCTAAGAAATATAGTTGTTAGAAAAATATCAAAAATAAAGAATTAAGTTAAGGGGGCACTTAACTAAATCTCTTTTATTAATCAAGATAATTTTTATAGTATGATTCTTTGTAATTTTTATGGAAAAACCAAAATTAGTATTATTAGCTTTTATTGTTTTTATTCTAAATTTAGTCTGGGAATTCTCCCATTATAGATTGTATATAGATTTGACGGGTATTTCTTCAATCCTACACTTAATCCTAGCAAGTTTTATAGATTTATTTTTAGTATTAATTATATTTTCTATTATATCAATTTCCAGAGGGCGCGTAGATTGGATAGAAAGACCAAAAAAATTGGATTATTGGATTATAGTTATTTTTGGCGTTCTCATTGCATCTGCAATAGAAATTTATTCTTTATCAAAAGGGAGATGGTCTTATACAGAATTAATGCCAACAATATTAGGTATTGGATTAAGTCCGTTAATTCAACTACTCGCAACCGCAATATTGGGTTTATTATTAATTAAGTACGTGAAATAAAAACTCAACCCCTGAGAGCGCTTAGGTGAGAATTAAAACTCGCAATCTTTACAATCTGTTTCTTCACAAGTTTTAATATTTTCTTTCCACTTTAAAGACCATTTTTTTATATTTTTTATAATATCTACAAAATCTTTTCCTGCCTTTGTTAGTTTATATTCTGACTTTATTGGAAATTCTGTTGTATTAATTCTTTTCTCTATCAAATTCTCTCTTTCTAGTTCTTTCAGCCTTATAGAAAGGATTTTAGAAGTGATATTATCAAGATTTCTCTTAATTTGAGAGAATCTCTTCCATTCAGAATTCCCTTTATATAATTCTAATAATATTAACAGAGTCCATTTTTTACCTAGAAAATTAACTACCTTTCTGACGCTGCATTCTTTTTTCATAGTATACATCAAGAAACTTACAAATATATAAAGGTATCTTTTTTATACCAAGTATACAATCTATTAAAATGATGCTTGAAAGATTATTTGAAGTTGCTACACCTCATCTTAAAAGAAATGATTTTGGAGTAGCCCACACAAGAAGAGTCTTCGAAATAGCAAGAGCACATTTTGATATTCCTAAAGATATAGAAGAAATTACCTTAGCAAGCATAGTTCTTCATGATATAGGTGGAAGCACTGTAAAAGAACAATATGAAAAAGGTCCAGACATAGCAAATAATCTTTTATCTCAATTAGGATATGGAAGCGATTTTATCCAAGAAGTATGTGAAATGATTAGAACCCACCATGAACATCCAAAATCTCCTTCTTTAAGTTTTAAAATTTTGTATGATTCTGATAGATTGGTTATGTTTTCACCTGAAGAATTTCCTCATTACAACTCAAGACCAAACTTCAATTGGGATGAAGTTATAACCTTGATATATCATGAACACATTAAAAATTTAGCAAGAAGGTCATTGCAAGAAAGAAAAGCAATACCTGTTTATAAGATATAAAATGACAAAAATAATCAATTTAGATTTAAGAGAATTAATTCCATTTGAAAGACATGAAAAAATATTTGAAAATTGGAATACTTTGAAGAGCGGAGAGATTTTAAGGATAACCAACGACCATGAACCAAAACCGCTTTATTATTTGTTTCAGGCAGAATACAAAGATCAATTCAAATGGGAATATGAAAAACAAGGCCCAAAAGACTGGATATTTAAAATAACAAAAATATCGCAAGACAATAAAAAAGAAAAAATAAAAGAAATGTTAAAAAAACTACAAAAAGAGGATGTTACTAGTAAATTAAAAGAAGAAGCAAAAATTATGCTAAAGAATATTTCTCCAACAGAGTTAGCATTAATAGAGCAGGAAATAATCAAAGATGGCACAACAAGGAAAGAAATGAGAAAACTATGTGATGTTCATTTAGAGATAATGAAAGATGATTTTAAAAATAAAGATTTGGAGCTAAAACCAGGACATCCAATTCATACTTTAATGGAAGAGCATAAAGAAATACTTGATTTTGTTGATAAATTAAAGATAGCTATAAAAAAACTAGACTATGCGAAAAATTTTAAAGATGCAAAAATGGGGATTGAAATGTTGAGGTTTGCGGCAAAACACTTGGTTGAAGCGGATAAACATCACCAAAGAGAAGAAGAAGTTTTGTTTCCTGAGATGGAAAAATCAGGCATTACCGAACCCCCTGAAATTATGAGAGAAGAGCATAAAGACATAAAACCAAAGAAAAAGGAATTATATAATCTTATAGAAAGCTGTGAAAAATTATCTTATCAAGATTTTGTAAAAAAGGTTAAAGAAATTGCTGATTTTTTAATTAAGGAACTTCCAGACCATATTTACAAAGAAGATAATATCCTATATCCTATGGCTATAGATGTTATTAAAGAAAAAGAGAGGTGGGAGAAAATAAAAAAAGAATGTGATAAGATAGGGTATTGTTGTTTTACACCTAAATGCTGAAGCATGGAAAAATGGACAAATTCAAGATAAATTTTGATAAAGAGGCATGTATTGGTTGTATTGCTTGTGCATCTGTTTGTGATAATTGGATTATGGACGAGAATAAAGCTAAACCAAAGAAAACTACAATCTCAGAAAAAGAATTAAAGAGCAACAAAAAAGCAGAAAGTATATGCCCTGTAAACGCTATAAAAATAAAAGAAGTATAATGACCAACAAAAATCCATTTGATATTTTGAGAAAAGAACATGATAAAGTTCTGAAAATATTAGATAACTTAGAATCAAATCTAAACAAAAAAGATATCAATCAATCTAAGAACAATATAAATCTCCTTCAAAAAGAATTTAACAAGCATTCTTTAAATAAAGAAGAAAAAGTTCTATTTCCTGAAATTGAGAAGTTTATGCCAAGAGAAGGAGGCCCTACTGGAATGATGATTATAGAGCATAAAGACTTAACAGAATCTATTGATATGTTTAGTAATGAAAGAGATAGTAATAAATTAGCAGATATAGGCAACCATATAATCAATCTACTAAGAGAGCATATAGACAAAGAAAATAATATGTTATTTATGATGGCTGAAATGCATCTTGATAACAAACAAAAAGAAATTATCATAAAAAAATTTAAAGGGATTGATTTGAAGAAATAAAATGCCAACTATTCATGAACACTTTAAATTAAGTTTAAAAAGAACTGGAAAAGAATATAAAGAAATACATGAATAGCTAGAGGGTTTTCATTCTACCAAAAAAGAGAAAGAAGATAGACATGATATTTTAAAGATACCTAAATTTCTTTCTCTTATTAAAGAAAGATTTGGTAAAGAAGGCGTTCAAGAATATCTTTATCACATAAAAGAAGACTATGAAAAATCCAGAGCATATAAACTTGCTAAGACTATATTAAAATTAAAGTTTTGGTGATTAATTTAGCTTTGGAAGGCACTTAACTGCACATTTTTGTTATATTCTGCAATACCTAAATATTTATATATTAGAATATTCTAATATCTACATGAGAGAAATATATAAACTTCATGCTGAGATGTGTAAAGTCTTTTCTAATTCAATTAGATTAGAAATTTTAAACCTTTTAAGAGATAAAGAGATGTCTGTAACAGAACTTATTACAAAAACCAAACTGACACAGGCAAACATCTCTCAACATTTATCTATTATGAAATCTAAAGGAATAGTCGTATCAAACAGAAACGGAAAAAATATTTATTACAAACTTTCAAATCCTAAGATCATTAAAGCATTTGATATTATTAGAGAGATTTTATCTGAGAGGTTAGAAATGGATAGAAAATCGTTATTTATTCAGAGGAGAGAAAAATGAAACTCAAAGAGAGCGGTATGCCAGAAGAAAACATGTGGAAAGAATTTTTTAAACCAGACAAGATTCTTAAAAAACTTGGTTTAAACACTGACATAGAAAATGCAGCAGATTTGGGTTGCGGGTATGGAACTTTTTCAATCCCTGCTGCAAAAATAGTCCGAGGAAAAGTTTTTGCAATTGATATAGAGTCAGAAATGGTTAAAGAAACAGAAAGAAAAGCAAGAGAAAATAAATTAGGCAATGTAAAAACTATACTTCGCGATTTTGTGTTAAAAGGTTCTGGTTTAAAAGATGAAAGTGTGAATTATGTTATGGTTTTCAATATTTTATATACTAATGGAAGACCAGAAAAATTACTCAGAGAAGCTTACAGAATACTAAAACCGGGTGGGAAACTTGGGATTATCCATTGGAACTATGATCTAACAACCCCTCGTGGACCACCAATGGAAATTAGACCCAAACCAAAACAATGTATAGACTGGGGGAAATCTGTTGGGTTTATTAATCCAAGAAAATATGATTTAAAGCCATATCACTATGGCATCTTAATGGAGAAAACAAAATGAAAGACAATAATAATTTAATCGTCGGAATAGTAATTGCTGTAGCTGTATTTTTGCTTTTAGGAATGTTTGGTTTTGGTGGAATGATGGGTGGAAGATATGGTATGATGGGAAATTGGGGCTATGGCTTTGGAGGAATGTGGATTTTTGGATTTTTATTTATGACTCTAATTTTAGTAGCTCTTGTTTTATTTATTCTGTGGTTAATTAAACAATTGCAAAATGATAAAAAATGAAAATAGAAGATTTTGCATATATTGTTGAGACTGAAAAAAGTTTCGATGAAGCAGTTGTTTCTGTGCTGAAAGTAGTTGAGCAGAAAAAATGGACAATATTTCAGATTTATGATGTGAAAGAGAGATTAGCAGCAAAAGGATTTGAGCAAAGACCATTAAAAATAATTGAAATTTGTTCTGGTAAACATGCTAATAATTTTTTAAATAAAAATAGATTAATATCTTTATGTATGCCCTGCAAGATTAATGTTCTTGAAGAAAACGGAAAAGTAAAGATAATAGGAATGAAGCCAACAACAATCTCCCAATTCTTTCCAGAAGTAAGCCCAGAGGAAGCTGAGGAAGTGGAAAAAGATGTAGCGGAGATTATTAAAAATGCAAAATAATGAGGGTCTAGAAGATGAAGATTCTATAAAGAAACACTGGGAAAATATTTATCAAATGAAAAATCCTAATGAAATGAGTTGGCATCAAGAAAAACCCATCACATCACTAGGTTTAATAGCTAAAACAGGTCTTGATAAAGATGCTAAAATCATTGATGTTGGTGCAGGAGATTCAAAACTTGTGGATAATCTTCTTGATCTTGGTTTCAGAAACATATCTGTATTAGATGTTTCCTCAAACGCATTAAATGAAGCAAAGAAAAGGTTGGGAAGCAGAGCAGATAGTATTAAGTGGATAGTGTCGGATTTAAGAGAATTTAAAACAGATGATAGATATGACCTTTGGCATGACCGGGCCGTTCTCCATTTCTTAACAAAGAAAGAAGATATTAATAAATATGCAGAAAAAATAAGACGATTCTTAAAACCAAATGGTTATTTAATTATCTCAACATTCTCAGTAAACGGACCAAAGAAGTGCAGTGGGCTAGATACAAAACAATATTCTGAAGAGTCTATGAAAAAATTATTCGGTGATTTTAAGCATATAAAAAGTTTTGAAGAGGAACATAAGACTCCTTGGGGAGCAAGTCAAATTTTTATATATGGTCTATTTAGAAACGAAGGTAAAAAGCAGATAAAATGAAAATAAAACTCATGCCTCCAATGATTTTTTATGGATTCATACTACTATCTATAATATTAAATCTCTTTTTACCCATTAAAAAGCTGATAGTTCAACCATACAACTATCTGGGAATTGTCTTAGTTTTATTTGGTTTATTGATTGATGTGTGGGCTTGGATGTTATTTAGAAGAAGAAAGACAACATTAAATCCTTATAAAATTCCTTCAAAACTTGAAACTAGTAATCTATTTAAAATAAGCCGTAACCCGATGTATTTAGGAATGAACTTAATCTTATGGGGAATATCTATTTTATTAGGTTCTTTAATTACTTTTATCTTTCCAATTGTTTTTATAATCTTAATAAAAAGATTATTTATAGAATTTGAAGAAAACAATTTAGAAAAGAGGTTTGGTAAAAGATACATAGATTATAAAAAGAAAGTTAGAAGATGGATATAAGACTCAGGTCAGGGGAGCACCTAACTGCTCATTTTTGCAGAGTTTAACCTTAGCTATTTTTAACATCCAACTTTTTTAATGTTTTTTAGCCAGCGTCGATAAAAATCTTAAATTTAGCGGGAGAACCTTAACCTAAGGTTAATCATCTCGTGGGGTAATCGAACCTTAGGTTCAAGTCTCCTACATAAACCGAATAACTGACGAGATTTATGGTTCAACACCCCCACCACTTCTTTGAACCAAAAAGTTATCTAAATTCTTTAAACATCCAAGTATAATTTTTTCCTTTTTCATATCCTTGGCGTTCATAATATTCTTGAAGTTCTAAATCATTCGAAGCTACAAGAATATTTACATGATCATAACCTTTGGATTTTAATATTTCTTCTCCTCTTTGCATCAATTGCCTTCCGATACCTCTTTTTCTAAAATCGGGATGAACTGCAAGTCTAAACAAAAATGGAAAGAAATCTGGAATTATAACTACTGTGCCAACAACTCTCTCTTCTTCAATAGCTACTATTATGGTATCGGGTGCTTGTTTAATCTTCTTTTCTAAAGCTCCAGCATTATCTATTTGTTTGTAAAAAAGCTTACCCTCTTCTAAAATGGCTTTTACGTGAGGAAAGTCTGATGGATTATAATTTCTTATTTCTGCCATAAAAACAGTATCCTAAGTCTATTTATAAAATTTTCTTGTTAAATCGTGAAGAAAACGTTGGGAAGTTAATCATAAAAGTTTTAACCAAAACATTTAAATATACATATGTATACAATTGTATATGGAAACAACAATAAGATTAAATCCTGAAACAAAGATAAAACTTGACGAGTTCAGACAATATAAAAATGAAAGCTATGATGAATTAGTTAGAAAACTAATAGTTGTTGCGAAAACTTGTGAAAAAGAGCCTAAATTAAGTCAAAAAACAATACAAGAGATAAAAGAAGCAAGAGAAAAAATAAAAAAAGGCGAGTTTTACACAGAAGAAGAAGCTAAGAAGATTCTAGGGCTATAATAAGAATTATAAATCTGCTTTATTTAATTTATTTATGTATAATCTTATCTTTGAAAAGAGTGCCTTAGAAAGTTTGAATAAACTTGAACCCCAAATAAAAGAAAGAATTTGGAATAAACTTCAACAATGTAAGGAAAATCCTTTTAGGTTTCTTGAACACCTAGAAGAAATTGATGGATTTAAATTAAGAGTAGGAGATTATAGAGCAATAGTTGATGTTGATAATTCTACAAAAACTATCAAAGTTTTAAAAGTAGGGCATAGAAAAAATGTTTATGAGAGATAATTTTTGATATTACTAGGAAAAAGTTGGGGAGTTAATCCTTAGGATTAAGTTATCGTGGGTAAGTTTATCCTTAGGATTAAATCTCCTACATAAACCGAATAATTTCTGAGTGATTTGGTGCAACGCTCCGGGGGGAAGTTGAGCTATTTAGTGTGGTGCTTCGGAGGAGAGTTAAACCCAAAGTTCAAATTTATAAAGATGATCTAACTAATTTCGATATGAATAAATCATTATTGAAACATTATCTCGAATTTAGTATGTTTACAAATCCTGGATTGTATAAAAATATTTTAAAAAAAGATTTACCCGATGATATTAAGAAAATCGGTAATCTCATTAGAAAAAACTTTATTCATCGAACAACACTTGCAGCAGGAAATATAGGGACCAATGCAGATAAAAAATTTGGAGATATGAACAAAGTTAAATGGTTTAAACAGCCTGAAGATGATTATTTAATAACTGTTTCAGCAATTCTTGCAGAACTATATCGAAGAAATGAAAAAGGATTTATTGAAAATAGAGATGAAAATGATAAATTAATTCTAACATGCAGATTTATATCAATTTTAATTGCTTCTATATTGAAATCTAAAGGAGTACCTTGTAGAGTAAGGGCAGGACATGCTCCTTATTTTGAAAAAGGTAAAAGTTGGGATCATTGGATAAATCAATATTGGAACGAAAAAGAAAAAAGATGGATTACAATCGATGTTGATGGAAGTTGGAGTTTAATTGAGAAAATTGATCCTTATGATATACCTGAAGGAAGATTTGATTTTCCTGCAAAAGCTTGGTTGGATATTAGATTAGGAAAAGATGATGATAAACGATTTTGGAACGCTCTGCCCGATAACGGTTTAATTGTTGTTAGCTGGTCTTTGTTTTATGATTTCCATTGTTTAATGAATAATGAAATAATCTATCCACATCTACCTGAGATAACTATTTATAAGAATTTCCCAAATCTCACTGAAAAAGATTTACAAGAAATTGATAACCTTGCAAAGCTCATGTTAGATCCAGATAAAAACTTTGAAGAATTGAAAAAGATCTGGGATACTAACAAAAAGTTTAGGTTGTTAAAAGGCGGATTACTTTAAGACTATAGTTATATGATGTTTGGAGCGTTGAACCAATATCATAAAGTGTAACATTTTTTGTAACACAATTTGTTACAAAAATTATCATAAAAAGTGTGATACGAATCGTGGGGGATTTATTCATAAGCCTTCTCAGCCAACTTCCTTAATTTTTCCTGATTCATTTTAGAAAGAATTTTAGAGATTTCAATTGCAACAGCAATCTTAACATCCATTGGATGGAGTTTTTTAGAAACAACATCTCTTCTTATATCTTCAAAATTATTATATTCCACATTTCCACCAAATTTTTCAGGTCTTTCAACTAAAAAACTTTCTTTATGATCTTTTTTAACAACCATTAAAAAATATTCTAAAAAAGCCATAACTCCATTGTCAGAATCCCCTTCAACAAATTCTGCCTTGTTTAGCTTCTTTTTAACAGTTTCAATGCTATCTAAAAAATCTATTTTAGTATCTTCACTTGAACTGCTCATCTTTTTACCAATTAATCCTGGAAGCAAAGGATTCATAATCTCAATTCTTGAATCATATCCTAATTTAGGAAGATTTTCTCTAGCAAGCACCATTATTTTTCTCTGATCAGTTCCACCTAACTGGCAATCCACATTAAGATATTGTTCATCCATTGCCTGCATTATAGGATAAATCAAACCAGAAAGTTTAGGATTATCTCCCATTTTAACAACCTCAGAAGCAGCCTTATGAGCATCATGAACACTAACATAGCTGCTCATCTGCAAAACATCAAACATATATTCTGGTTTAAGCTGAATTTCACTTCCCTTAACAATTTCAAGTTCTTTAATATCAACCCCAATAGCTTTTATTGCTTCAGGAATAGCAGCAGCATAATAATCATATCTCTTTTCTAAAACCACCCATGGAGTATTATCAAGAGCTGCATGCAAATCAGCAAGCAGAATCTTAACATGAAATCCTGCTTTCAATAAATCAGCTATCTTCAAAAAAGGTAAAAAATAACCAACATGAGGTTTTCCAGTAGGGGCTGTTCCCCAATACACAACAGGTTTTTTCTTTTCCTTTAATAATTTCTTCAAATTATCTTCACCAATAATCTCGGCAGTATTTCTCTTTACTAATTCAAATCTATCTTCAACACCAATTCTCATAAAAACATCAAATAAAAAACCTTATTAAAGTTTTCTATCTAATATACTAATGAATCTTCTAAAAATAGCCCTAATAATTTCAATCCTAGGAATAATAATACTCTTAATAATTTCACTTTATCAAAAACCAGAACTAATACAAATAAAAGATCTAAATAAAAACTTAATAAGTCAAAGAATAAAAGTTTCAGGAGAAATAATCCAAATTAGGAATTTTGACAATTTCCAAATAATAACAATAAATGACTCAACAGGAAAACTTCTTATAATCAACAATAAAAAGCAAAATATTTCAAAAAATCAAAAAATAATAATAATTGGAAAAGTTCAAGAATATAATAATACCTTAGAAATAATTTCTGAAAGATTATATATAGCCACTCTCAAACTTTCTTGATGCATTAAACAAGGAAAAAATTCCTAATAAGAATGTTAAAAAGTTTAAAATAAAAATTATAGCAAATATTACTAAATAAACATAAAAAATAAAATTAGATTTAATAAAAAAATCAAAATTAATTATAGTAATAATAGGTGTAATCACAGAAGTTAAGATTATTATAATTAAGCTTATAACCCCAAAAATTCCAGCTATTTTTGCAAACTTAACTTCCCTTCCAGCTTTAGTTAATCCAATAAAAAAACAAAAACTAATAATTAAAGTAGCTAAAGATAAAATGCTCAAAAGAGTTCCAATCAAAGCAAAAAACATAAAAAATTTACCTATTAAATCAAAACTACCTAATCCTAAAAAAACACCAGTTTTTTCTAAGTTTCCTACATGAAAACCTTCTGCACTAATATTCATTCCATTTACATTTTGAACACCATCTTTAACAATAAAAAGTCCCAAAACAATACTTCCAATTATTAACAAAATAATTAAAATAATTAAAATCATGTATGCCTTGCTTGAAAAACTTAATAAACTAGAATTTGCAAATTTCCCCATTTTAACAAACCCATATAAAAAGAAAAATATAGAAATAAACATAATTAAAAAGATACCAATAAAAACATAGATAAAACTACTACCATCAAAAATAGATCCTCCTAAAAAATAACCCATGATAAAAAACATAATAAAAAATAAAATATAAACTACTCCAATAATTCCAGCAATCTTCATCCATTTAACCTTACTTAAATCAAATTTACTTTGTTTAGGCTCTGTTTTTCCAATATCTTGAATAACCACTGTATTTGTAACCGGACTAGCATTTAAAGAAGAATTTGTAGTATTGGCAGAAGCTACAGAACCCGGGTAAGTAAAAACCGGATTAGTAGAACTACTAACAATTGGTGCACCACTATTTTCCAAACCCAAAACCTTTAATGCATCATCAATATCTTGTTGAGAATAACCAGAAGACAATATTTTCTTTTTTAAGTCTTCAAGATTATACTTTTTATAATTCTGACCCAAGTAATCAAAAACAACTTTATTCACCATTTTATAAAGTATATATTTCCAAATATATAAATATATCCAATTTATTTAATTTTTTTATTTTTTCCATATTCTAATTCAAAAATCTTTTCTTTTCCAGATTTAGAGTCAAATATACCTATTCGGTATTTTCTTCCTTTTTCAAGTTTAATCTTACTAAGAATTTCTTGGGGATAATACCTCTCTTTTCCAATTAAGTCAAATATTTGTTCAGAATTGCTTATATTTGTAGCATAATCTTCTATTTTAAGCTCATCATAATCCTCAACAATTAAAAACAAAAAAATAATTGTAGTTGATAATATAACAAATAATGCATTGGTAAACATATCTCCACGATTTAAAAATAATAGGATTATCAAAATAGTACCAAGAAGGTAATTTACAAGCTTAAGTGAGATTTCCATCCTATTGCTAGTGAGATATTCTAATTCTTCCCGAACTTTTTCAAAAGAAGTTAGTTCACTCAAAAGTCTACTTGCAATTGATCTTTTATATTCTGAATCCATCTCCATTAAAGAAAGATCATCATACATGCCATAGACAAACTCCCTTCCAGACTCATATTTCTTATAATCCCTCAATGTATAGATAGTATAACCATCTACAAGTTTTGCAATCTTTTCATGGAATTCTTTTCCAAGATGTTTAGACAATAGATAAACTGAAACAAGACTTGCTGTTTCCTGCGCAAGAGCATCTCTTAATGAATGAACTTTCTTCAAAAGCATTGAAAAATTAATATTTGTTATAAAACCAAAAAGAAATGTAACTGCAGAAATCATAAGTGCCATATTTAGCGATTCAACAGTAAAATTTCTAGAAAAATAATTTAATAGAACAAATATAAAAAATATGACTATTGTAAAATAATAATGATAAATATTCCACCCTTTTTTTAGATTCTCAAATTCACCCATATGAATATAATAGAAAATATATATTTAAATCTTCACATTGAAAAATGTGAAGGAGTTAAAAAATTCTAAAATTTTTTAAACCTATTTAATGGATGTATTTGTTTAGATTTTTGAAAATTAAATCAGACATCCATCAAGATTTATTTTCATAAGTATTTTAGTAACCTGATGGATTAATAATCTCAGAAAAGTATTCATACTAATTAAACTTATGCTACTTAGGTAATTAAACTTGTTTTCATGGACAATAATTAATCAAGAAGAAAATCATCTTTGGACTATGGACAAGATGAATTTTAATATCATTACTTTAGAAACTTAAGTTAATACAAATAGACAAAAACCTAAAAAATTAAAGCATATATTTTATTAAAGATTACTAAAAAAATAAATACTACTCATCCCCTTCCTACAATAGACACAAAAATACATCCACTAATTAACAGGATTATCAGCAATCTTATTTAACTCAAACTGCACTATAGCTGGCATTATAATTCCCACCAAGATATATAATATAAACCAAAGGATAGTATTTCCATCTTTTTTTATATTAATTGTAAATCCTTCACAATATCTATATAACCAATATAGATTTGCAATAGGAATTATCAGCAGCCATGCAGTAGGGATACTTCCCCCCTTACTATTTATTTCATTTTTCGTAGAAACAATCCAATAAATAGCATAAATTCCAAGAGTAATTATACTAAAGATATAAACCAAAAAAATATTTCTATATTTTACCATATTTTACAATAATCCTAATTTATTAGATAACAAAATCTTTTACATTTATTTTTCAAAAAATAAGGTTTTTCACAACAATTTTTATAACAATTATCTATATGTGTCAAACTTGAATTTTGTAAACTTTTACAAGTTTCAACAGAACTAGCACTTGGCTTGATTAAAAATCCCCCTATAAGGGTTACTGCTAAAATAATAATAATAATTAAAATTATTATAGTTTTTTTCATATTTATATTAATAAAACCATATTTATAAATAATTCCATAACTTCAATCCTAATTGTACTGACAAAATCATTACAAAATATAAATACTTATTAATCTTTAATTCTCGAATATAAAATGATACTAGAATTGGCTTTAGCTTTGGTTTTAGGCGTCCTAATGGGGGCGCATACTACCTCTGAGAACTAAAACCATGAGAACAAATAATTTTTATGAAAAATAATTACAAATTCACTACAGCTTTTAAATGTAAAAGCGAGAAATTAAATCCTAAATACCTAAATTACTAAATTTGAGTAGATTGGAATTAGATACTACTCTCTGCCAACCATACCAGAAGAAACAATAATCCAGCTTGTTTCTGTCCTTGATAAACGATAACGCCATTCTCCCAAACAAACACTGCCCAAAACATCATCAGGAGTACATCCACATGCAACAACTGCATTTAAATCACTTTCCCCCCATTTAGATAATAAAATAGAAGTTTCTAGGCTCTTACATTTTTTTCCTTGTTCAGTTGAAAAAAAGTCATTTCCAATAATCTCTTTAATTTTATTTTCATCTGTAGAAGTTATTCCATCCAAATTTTCTACATATTTAATTACTAATTTTTGTTTATTAAAAGTAAAAAATATGCCCCCTAATATTAATAATAAAACCATTACTCCAACAATAATAAATAAATAATTATTTTTCATAATACATACTATAAAATATACTTTATAAATCATTTGATAACTTCAATCCCATTTGTAATGACAAAATCATTACAAACTATATAAACTTCTGAATAACTTATTTATTAAATTAAACCAATATACTCAAAATCAAGAATTAGACTAAAAATCAAATGTTACTTGAATTGCTCTTGGCACTTGCCCTCGGAATAACAATAGGTAGCATCACCGGCATCTGAGAACTAAAACCACAAGGCAAGTAAATTCTATCAAAAATAATTACAGAATCATTACAATCCATATAAACCCTAAAATTCTAATTCAATTAATTAAATAAAAAACAACCAATATGCTCAAAATCAAGAATTGGGCTGAAAATCAGATGATACTTAAATCAATTATTACTTTTATTGATTTAAAAATCTAATTTTTCCTCTTCTTTAACCCTATCCATCATATCTTTTGTCCTAAAAACTTTTATTTCTGGATTAGTCATAAAATGAGAATCATCGCTCCAGATTCCATCTGCCCCAATAAACAAAGCAACAGCAATAAAAGAAACATCATCAAAGTCTGAAATAAATCTTTTTGCCTTATCTAAATAAGATGAATATTGATGTTCTGGAACAATTATAATATTATCAAAAATCATAGACATTAATATTTCAATTTCTTCAATATGATTATAAATCTCCATTAAAGTATAATCCGGAGTATAAAATTCAAACAAATTGCTGAATAATATCTTTCGAGAATGTCCATCTTTTATAAGTGAAGCAATTATTCTATTAGTATCAATAACAAGTTTCATTTCATGAAGATTTACCTCTTAAATCGAATGATTGAAAATTTAAAATTTTCATTTTAGTCCATGTCTTTTAGCTATTTCATGTTTTATCTTGTTTCCAATCTCTTCAGCATCTTTTTCAGTTAATTCGCTTTTTGATAAAAGCTTATCCATTAACTTAAGTCTAAGTGCTTTTTCTTTTATAGCCTGCCTTGCTACTTCCCCCCATTTGATTTCCCTATGTTCTTGCATTACATTGTGGATATCTTCTGGTACTGAAAATGTTACATTTGTCATTTGATTATAACCTCCATATAAGTATATTAAGTAAAATAAGTATTTCTACTTATTTAAAGTTTTTGGTTGTTAATTTTTTGTAAAATAGCTTGAGAAGTTTATGGTTTAATAATTCTTCTAAATCCAAAATTATAAATTCCAATAAATCATACCTTTAAGAGGATGTTACTTGAACTAATTATTGCTCTTGCCTTCGGGATAATCATAGGCACAATTACAGGCCTCCTTCCTGGAATTCATATAAATCTTGTTTCAGTGATAATTCTCTCCCTACCTATATCAACAATAGTTTCTCCGATATATTTGGTTATATTTATAACATCCCTTTCAATAACCCATATTTTTATAGACTTTATTCCAACAATATTTTTAGGTTGTCCAAACGAAGATACTTCTCTTTCAGTTCTTCCAGGACATGAACTTTTATTAGAAGGAAATGGCTATGAAGCAATTATTCTTTCAATCACAGGTTCTTTAATTGGAATAATACTTTTAATTCCCCTAACTATAATTTTCTTCATTTTTCTTCCAACCACATATAATTTATTAAAAAACATAATGCCCCTAGTTTTAATATTAATTATTTTTACAATGTTCTTTTTTGAAAAAGGAAAGAAAAAAACATTATTTATAATAATTCTATCAGGATTACTAGGAATTTCTGTTTTAACCTTAAATCTGAATATAAAAGAACCTCTTCTTCCAATGTTAACTGGCCTATTTGGTGCTTCCTCAATAATTTTATCAATATCTAAAAAATCAAAAATACCATTTCAAGAAATAAAACTAATAAAACATATTTTAAGGGAAAATAAATCAAATTTAAAAAAACCAATCCTAGCTTCACTAATTGCATCACCTATCTGCTCTTTTCTTCCAGGATTAGGGAGTAATCAAGCATCTACAATTGGCTCTTACATATTTGAAAATTTAAATAAAAAACAATTTTTAATATTAATAGGAATTGTAAATTCCCTAGTAATGTCCCTGTCATTTATAATTCTTTATTCTATAAATAAATCAAGAACAGGTTCTGCAGCCTATATAACCAAACTACTTCCAAATATAAATCAAAATCAACTATTTCTAATAATTATAACAGTTCTAATAACATCTGTTATTGTTTTTCTAATAACAATAAAAATATCAAAAGTATTTTCAAAAAACATATATAAAATAAACTACAATCTATTATCAATAATAATTATTTTATTTTTATCTTCAATAATCCTAATCTTCTCAGGATTTATTGGATTTTTTGTTTTTCTTATCTCAACATTTACAGGAATTTCCTGCATTTTATTAAATGTAAGAAGAACCTCTTTAATGGCTTGTCTATTAATTCCTACAATAATTTATTATATCTTATAGATTATCCTTTCCACCGCAAAAACACCGATCAATAAATTTATTATCTTCTTGTTTTTTTAATTCTTCAGCCCTAATTTTACCACATTTAGTTGGATATTTTCCAGTTAAACAAGCATGACATATTTCTTCCTCAGGCAACCCAATTGCATTAATCAATCCATCAAATTTTTGATAAATAAAACTCTCTACTCCAAATTCCAAGGCGATATTTTTCTCAATATCTTCTGAGTACTTATTTGCAATTAATTCAGAATAAGTAGACATATCAATGCCATAAAAACAGGGAAATCTTATTGGTGGGTCTGTTATTCTAACATGAATTTCCTTTGAACCCGCATCTTTAATTAATTTTATAATTTTTTTTAAAGTTTCTCCCCTGACAATGCTATCTTCGATTAAAATAATTCTTTTACCATTAACTAAATGAGGGATAACATCATAAATCCTATTCATTAAATAATCTCTTTTATCCTTAGAATTAATAAATCCTCTTTTAGAAGAGATTTTCTTTAGAACATCTTCTGCAGTCATCCCAAAATAACTAGCAAAAGATCTTGCAGCAAGATTGGCACTTTCAGGGGCAGGAAAAATAATAAAATCCCCTTTATTTTTAATGATCTCCTCTGCAAGAGGTTCAATTTTAGCAAGTTCCTGTCCAAATCTCCACCTTATATCCCTAACAGGAATATTTTCAAAATGAGATGCATCATTTTCAAAATAAACAGCTTCAAAATGACAATGGGCAATTTTATCATTAAACATTTTTTTTATTATAACCTCTTTATCTGAAAAAAGAATAGCACTTCCTGGTTCAACAACCTTAAAGTCATTTATTCCCACTTGCCTTAAGGCATTAGTTTCAGAAGCAATTGCATAAAAATCTTCATTTTCTCCCCAAACCAATGGTTTAAATCCCTGTGGATCCCTAACAGCACCTAAACTTCCATCACCAAGCAAAATTAGTAAACTATAAGCCCCATCCAATCTTTCCATAAAATATCTAGCTAAATCAAAAAAATCAGGTTCAAAGTTTTCTTCAGAATTAAATTGTTGAAACTTCAACCTTAATGAAATTAAATGCATTATTATCTCTGTATCAACACCTATCTCCAAATCATAGTCGTTATTTAATAAATCTTTTTCAAGCTCAGGATAATTAGCTAAATTACCATTAAAACAAAAACAAAATCTCTTTGATCTTTTCCCATGTCTTCTTAAAAAAGGTTGTAATTGATCTATTGCATTATCCCTACTTCCGCTAGTCCCATATCTAACATGCCCAATTCCAGAAACACCCTTATAAATATCTAAAATCTGGCCCCTCTGATAGTTATCATCTCCACCAAAAAAACTATCTACATTTAATAGTTTTTTCCTATGTAAAAAAGGTTTTCCATATTTTCCTTCATTGACCTTAAAAATCCCCATGCCAGTCCCACTCTGGCCCCTTCTTTGAATAGCAGAGAGCATTAAATCCATAGATAATGGTACAATTGAACTGTTTACATCTTTTTTTTTCAAAAAAATTCCACAAACACCACACTCTTCTTTGACTTCCATAAACAAAAAAACAAAATTTCATTTTTAAACCATATCAATATGCAAAATATACCTAAAAAAACAAATGAATTTATAAACAATCAAAACTTTCCACATTTTATTGAATAATCTATAAGTTTATTTTTAAAACCATTTACTCATATTTTCCTGCTTCTCAGTCTCCTTACCAAATATACTTTCTATAACTTCAAAAACTGAGGAAGTTTTTGAATGGGATAGAAAGTATCCTAAAACCATTTACTCATATTTTCCTGCTTCTCAGTCTCCTTACCAAATATACTTTCTATATATTTTTTAACAAGTTCTAAATCTTGATTAATATATGCAGGAACATCAAAATGTTTCACTAAATCTAATGCAGGCTCTAAATATTTTACAATACTTCCATAGGAAATAGTAAAAATAAGTTTAGGATTTCCACATTTAGTGCATTTGCCGTTTAAAGGAGGTCTTCTGAATATTTCATTGCACTTACCACATCTAAAATTCTGCTGTGAAAACTTTCTTAGATTACCTTTTAAATCTTTCATAAAATGCCTGTCTATGATAAGCCTGGCAACATCTCCCTGATCAACACTTCTTAATTTAGTGCACAAATCCATTTGCCATTCAACCTTATCTTTCATTGTTGGAAGAGTTTTATAAGAAGAACAAGTACAACCCATATTAAAATCACTAGTATCATGAGTAAATCCAGTATTACAGAATGGATCTTCTCCTTTATTGATTCTTTGTTTAACCATCTCAATTTCAATCTGATTTGAATGTAATTTTTGCTCTGCTTTTTCATACAATTCTAAAGGATAACTATTGACCAATTCAAAATCAAGTATCTGGTCATCAACTTCTTTAGCATAAACCCTTCCATTTAAAACAAGTGGAGCATCTTGAGTACCTCCTCGATGGCTTGGTAAAAAAGTTCTTGAAAAATTTATTAAGACATCTAATAATAACATCAATGCTGCTTCATCCCCATCACATCTAAAATTAATTATCCCCTCTCCCCACAACACATTTTTATCTAATCTCTCAGTATTTATAATATCAAAACAATAAGAATAATTATCATCAGTATACTCTTTTACATCAATTATTTCATCAATAAAATAATCTCCTTTACTTTCAAAGTTTATTTCATCCATTAATTTTCTTTTGCCAAACTCTTTATCAAAAATTTGAGTTCCAACAAAATTTTTATACTTCCTCAAAATAGCTATCTTATCGCCAATATTAATTTCCTTTGCTTTTTTTATTTGAAATTTATTATTTTTATCTAAATAAAAAAAATCATGGGTAGGTGTCATGATTTGTTCCCTCCCACTTTTAGTTATTATTTTTGTCCAATACTCTGGATTTTTTGATTTAATAAAATATTTTATTTTCTTCTTTACTAATTTATGGGTAACTATATCTATTCCATAAGCATAAAAGTTTTTTTCATCTTTATCTAATTCTACTCTAATAGTTCCATAAGAATCAATTTGTTTTGTTTTATTTCCTCTTTTAATTAACTTTTCAATATAACTACCAATTTTAACATGATTAACCACCCCATTTTTTTCATAAATCATCCCCGTATTTGGATGGACACAATCCCTCCTCATAGCAGCATGCATATAGGCGCTTGCAAGAAGTCCTTGTACTTTTGAAAATCCAATTATCCTACAAATAACTCCTGCACAATTATGGGGCGCCATACATACCCCCAACTGCCCAACCAAATCTTCCTTTTTTTTAATATTATAGAATTTTGGAAGCCCATAGAACTTTTCTAATAATTCATCTAAAAAATTTGAAACATTTATAAAAACATCATCTGCTTTTTCATCACCACAAAATCCATTGCAAGGAATTATTATATCATGAGGTTTTAATTCCAATATTTGTTCTTCATTTTCCAAAACATTTCCAAAAATATCTTTTTCATAGCCTAGACTTCTTAATTTTTCAACACTAACTTCAATCTCCAGGGGTTTAAAATGACTTACAGGAAGTTCAGTCATATCATATCTTACAGTACCATCTTTATTAACACAAAGATTATATTTTGCTCTTAAAACACCCTTAACTAAATTTTCAATATCATGATTTGTAGAACTAGTTCCCCTAACCCCCTTTATTTGAACAGGCATTTCATTTTTACTATAACCTAATTTTTGTTTAGCAACTTCTAAATAATTCCCAACTTCAATCCTTTGTTTTTTGTATCCTTCAGAAGAATTATGAATTTCACATTTTTTTCCTTCAATTTCCTTATTGCAAACTCTGCAAAAATACTTTCTTTTGGTTTTACTCCCACAAGAACAAATACCATAAATACTTTCTTTATTACATTTTTCACAATAAAAAAATGGAAAACTTGAATCTACATAACCTTTTATAACTGCCTCATTAACACTTCTTAATCTTCCACCTTCTTCTCCAACAGGAAATAAAACATTTGGACTTCCAATTAATTTTCTCAATTTTGCTTTTTCAGGCCTACCCATTCTACTTCCAATAAATTCTCCTGCCTTATCCCTAATCTTAAATTTACTTAGTTTATTTATAATTCCAAGAACAAAATTTCCCTCTGACTTTGCTCTTAATTCTTTATCATCAATAGTCTGAAATACTAGATCTAATTTCTTAAAATCAAAATTTAAATTCAATTCTCCTTCATGTTTAGAATCAAAACCAAGATTAATTAACAGGGCCTTGGTATCAATTTCATTTAAAATAACGTTTTCAACACCTATCTCATGTTCAATTCCGAGCAATTCCAATGTTCTTTTTCCAATCTTAAATCTTTCTTTTTCATGAGAATTATATGGAAATAATAACTTACCCACATTAACCCTTGAATGATTCAACCAATCAATAAACCCTAAAAAGTGTTCATAATTAATTTGGGTCCAGTAATAAATATATTTTGGACTAAGTGCAACTCCAAAAATTCTTGAAAGTTCTTTTGCATCTTCAAAACTAACTTCATATGAATTTTTTACTTTTCCACCTAATTTTTCTAATTCAAGATTCCACCATTCTTCAACATAAGCACTTTTTATTAAAGTAGCATTTCTGTTCATAACATCTCCCAGGGGAAATAATATATCCCCAATATAGATTATTTCTTCAACATCCTTATACAATTCTTTAGCTTCTTCATAGGTTTTTAATTTTTTAACACTTCCATTTTTTAATTTAACAATAGGTCCTTCAATAACATCACAAGGGGTTACAACACAACCTTTTGTTGGTTTTTCTATTTTCAATTGTGTTCCTGTTGCAATAAAATCATTTGTAATTCCCATTGTAGCAGGATGAACACTTACTGCAGAAAATCCAGCAACCCTGCTTCTTCCATATCTAAATCTAAATCCTTTTCCAGGATGTCCAAATACAGGCCGTCCTGCAACTAAGTCTTTAATATAAGTCGGGCTTGTATCTGCTTTTCCAGCTGTTCTTTTTTCATGCATATGAACATATTCATCCAACCATTCCCAATCCTTAATTTGAAATCCATTCTTCTGAACTTTTTTTAAAAGTCTGAGCCCTTTTGCTGCTTTTTGAGCCATTCCTTCACCAAGTATTAAACAAAGGCCCCCACGAATAAAATTAGTATCTATTCTTGGCAAATCTTTAAAATTACTCACTTCTCTTTTTTCAGTAGGATCGCCATCAACTTGTATTGGCATATTTTTGGCAATAAAATATGCTTCTTCTTCTGTTGGAAGATATTGTAAATTTGTGACTCTTTCATGATAATCATTAAGCTCCATTACAATTCTTTTGCATTCTTGCTCAGTTGGATCAAATTTTTCATAGCCAAAAACCTGCCGTATATAATCAATAACCATTAATACCATACAACTAGCAGTTGTTCCAGCACTTCTTATAGGTCCTGAAAAATAAGCTTTTAAATATTTTTTACCATCTTGTCTAAATCCTTCTTTTATTTCAGTAAATCCTTCAATAGGAGAACTCACAACTCCAAGAGTAAGATAAGAAAATGCAACCCTTATTCCAGCATCCATTGCCTGCATTTTATTTTCAAACTTGCAATATTTTTCTGATGCAATCTCCTCTGCAATTTTAAAACTAACAGAACATTCCAATGCACCGTATTGTTTTTCCAATTCTAATAATCTTTCAATAACATCTTCCCTATCAAGTTGAGGGTAAACAGTAGAAATAAGTCTAACGACTTTTGCAGCCATTGTCATTGCCAATGGAACCTCTACTTTATCAACAGGATCTAATCCTCTAGCCCTTGCTTTTCCAGCCACATCATAATTTCTTTTAATCTCATTACTTAATTCTTCAAAATACTTTTCAGTTTGAGGTTTAAATCCCATTTTTCACACCCCCTATTTATTTTTTCTAAAATATCGTCCCAACTATAAACTCTTTCAACATTTCCATTACTTCCCTGATTCCAAGGTTTATCTAATAATAATGTTCTTATTCTATTGGCAGCACATTCCTCAGCATATTCCAAACAATCTTCTACAAAAACATCAACTCCGCCCCTTTTGCATATTTGTCCTTTTGATATTCCCTGCCTATGGAGTCCAGAAGAATAATTAACCTCAATAGGAACTTTTGGAAAAGCGTGTTCAATAAAAGATTGGGTTCTTTCCCTCCAGCGCATAGGTCTAGAAGTAACAAGAACTAAGCCTCCATATCTCTTAGATAATTCTTCAACTCCGGCTTGAGCACCAGTAACCAAAGGCATATTAATAAAATCCTCAGAATAAAAAAACTCATCCACAAGAACAATTGCTTCTTCCATATCCCTTCCTATCCCTACCTCCCAAATATGATATCTTGTTAAGTCTGCTAATTCAAATTTTTTTCTATATTTTTGATTATAAAATATTAAAAAACTAGGAAAAAAATCTACAATTACATCATCTAAATCAATACCTATATTCATTTTCTGAAGGCATACCTCCTATGCTGAAGAATTGAAAAATGAAATTCATTTTTCATTTTTTTACCTCACAAACAATTTCTTTTTTATTTAAATCAAAATTTTCTCCATTCTTTACCTCAATACATTCTTTTTCAATAGGCTCGTCTGTAAAATCAAGTATTTTTAATGCACCTGTTTTCAAATTTAACATAGGAACTTTGCATGGATCAGGAAGATTTCCAACTTTTTCTTCAAAAGGAGTAATAGATTGCCAACAACTTCCTGCAATTAATAATATGCCATTATACTTATCAATATCAGTTCTATGTAAATCTCCTGTTGCAACAATATCAGGAACTTCCTTAATAAGCATAGGATCTTCATCTGCATTTGGAATATATACCATTGAACCATGTATTGGTGCAAGATGTCTTCTAAGCAACAGATGTTTAACTGCTTTAGTAGGATTTCTATGTGCATTGATTAATCTCAATTCTTCAATTTCATTGATTATTGGATGCATACTTGCACCATGATACATTAACACCCTAATTCCTTGTTTTTCAACCTTCCCTTCAATTTCAATAATACTAGGATTACTAACCAAATATAAATTAGAAATTTTATGTAAAGGCTCTCCAAAATCAATCCCAATTGGAGGCTGCGGTTCAGCAACCCTAACACCATCATGCTGTCCAGGACACATTATAATATTAATGTGTTTTGGAATCTTATTTAAATATTCAGCTAATTTTTCATATTGTAATTTCATATCTTTTATAATAAGAAATTTTTCCTGCCCTGGATAAATTCCAACCCCATCAATATTATCTCCAACAATAAAAATATATTTTATTTTTTTAATTAATTCCTTCTGTTCATCATAACAATCTTTACAATTCAGCCAATCAATAAATTTCTCAAAATTATTTTGTAAAAACATACTGCTTCCAACATGGATGTCTGAAATAAACAAAGCATAAGTCTCTTCCTCACTTCTACATCTCGCCCTAATATGGGCATCAGGATAAAATAAATCATTAACAAATAAAAAATCTTTATTTCCACTACATTTAAAACCAACTACATCATCTAATAATATTTCTTTAGCTTTTTGAAAAACTTCTTCTCTATTCTGATTTATTAATAATTTAACTCTATCTGTTAAATCTTCTACTTCTAAAATTATATTTTTATTTTTAGTAACTGTTTTTGAACTAACAATACCAATTATAGAAACAACCCTATTTCCCCCTTTGATTTTGTCAATTGAAGTTAAATTTTCCAGTTCCTGCCTTTGTTGTAATAACCCTTTAATAAAATTATATCTACTTCTAAAATGTCTGACAAAATCTTTTACAGTTAATTTTTGAGAGGTAAGTATTGGTGAAGAAATTATCTTGATTGGCGCTCTTTTTATATCTTTTTTGTCTTCAATAACAATCTCTTTTTTTACTTCAACTGAAATAGAAACATTGACAAAAAATTTCTCAACCAACTTCTTCTTGTCATTATCTAAGTCAAATAGAACTGGTTTTAATTTATCAAAATTTTCACTGACAAGATGTTTAGTTATAACCTTTTTTTTAGCAACCAGTGCAATTTTATCTATAATCTCCTTAGCAATTGTTTCATTTTCCAATTCATTGAAGAAATCTAGCATTTCTCTGTCTAATAAAAAACCTTTTTCAATAAATAGTTTTAATATATTTTCTCCCATCTTATTTTTTACCAATCTTATGTTTGTGTTATTTCAAAATATTGCACCAAGGGTTTAATAATTAATCTATACTAAAAAATATTAGTCTAAATAGCTAAAGAATCTATTAAAATATCCTTTGATTTTTTTAATACATTCTCAGGAATATCCAATCTTATCTCTCTTGTTCTTCCTTGTCTTCCCTTACTAACTACCCTTGCATTTATTAGTCCAAGCATATCGAATTCAGCTATAATATCTCCCACTCTCCTCTGAGTTAAAATTTCAAAATTAGTCTTCTTACATAATTCATTATAAAAATTATAAACATCTCCTGTAAAAATTCCATCTTTTTCATTTTTTGTTAGTTCAATAATAGAATAAAGAACTAATTGGAATTGTCTAGGTGCTGTTTCAATAATATCTAAAATCTTATCTCTTTCAATTTTTTCATTGGCTTCATCAATATGTTTTATCTCTATCTTTGGACTTGAAACCCTTTCTGCTATTTCTCCTGCAACCCTTAATAAATCTAAGGCTCTTCTTGCATCACCTGTTTCCCTTGCAGCATAGGCAGCACATTTTGCAATAACTCCTTCTGAAACAACTCCATCTTTAAAAGATTCTTCTGCTCTTTTCTTTAAAATATCTTGCAATTGTGTTGCATTATATGGCGAAAAAATCATTTCTTCTTCAGACAATGAACTCTTTACTCTAGGATCAATCATCTCTAAAAACTTAGCATCATTACTAATACCAATTATACTTATCTGAGTCTTATTTAATTCAGAATTTAACCTCATTAGATTATATAAAAAACCATCTGAGATCTTCTTAATAGCCTGATCTATTTCATCAAGGATTATAATTAATAATTTTTCATCATTTTCCTCAAGTAATTCAACAAATTTTTTATAAACCTGGTCTGTTGGAAGACCTGTTGAAGGAATCTCTCCCCCAATCTTCTTGATTAATTCTGCAAAAATCCTATATTCAGTATCAGCTACTTTTTTTAATTTGCAATTAATATATTCTATTCTCAAAATTTTGCTGTCCTTAGTTCTTTTTGTCAATTCATCAGCCACATGTTGAACTGATAGGGTTTTTCCAGTTCCTGTTTTACCATAAATAAACAAATTACTTGTTTTTTGCCCAAGTAAAGAAGGTGCTAAAACAGAGGCAATATGATCAATTTCTTTATCTCTATGAGGAATATTCTCAGGATTATAATTTGATTGCATCATTTGTTTATTCTTGAACAAACTTCTACTACCAACAGAATCAAATATTTTATCTAAATTTACCATCTCTTTTTAACTTCCTTTTAATTATTTCTTTTCACCATCTTTTTTATATCTCTATTAATATAAACAAAATATGAGTTTATAAATTTGATTACCTACTTAAAAATAGCTACCTTTATTTCCACTGAAAGACTCCATCAAAACTCCTTTTTACACCCCAATTATAGCATAATTAACTTATTTTTACTAAAAAAACAAGTTAAAAACTAATAAAAAAATATCCACCCCCCACCCCCCTATTTCCATTGGAAACTATATTATTACTACATAAACTATAAAACCAATTATTATTATTATTATTATTATTATTATTATTATTATCCAAACAACCATCCTCACTTAACCATCCTCACTTAACCATCCTCATTCAAGTTATTATCAATATTACCTTAAAAATTCAATATCCTATAATTATATACTCCATACGAAACCATAGGGTAGGGGGGTTTAACAATAATACTAATAATTGATTTATATATCAAGAAGTTCGTATAAGCTAATCTATCAAATAATAAGATTTGTTCTAAAAATTAGGCTAATTTATCATTAAAAAATGGTTCTAAACCAATTAACCTTTCAATGTTAAGAATGTTCATTGGGAAAGCTATCTTTAATCCATTGAATAATTTCTTCTAATCTACCAATTTGTTCAGAAGAATCTGTTCTTTGGATAGTTAAAGTATTAAAATCTTCTAAAAACCAAAGTTCTTGACTATAGGCTTAATTCTTAATTCCCCTTACTCTTTAAAAACAATATATAGATCACTAACCCCTTTAATATATAATCCAGGAGCAATTTCCTTTTGTAAACGATTTCTCATTTCATTTTTTAATATAACCCATTTTTATATCTTTCTTCTGAACATTTTCTCTTAATTATCAATTATAAATCTAAATATCATTTAATCCCTTTTAAATAACAAAAACTTTCTCAACGACAATTTTATCATAATCAATTATCACAGAAAACTTTATAAAGAAATTCTTTATTCATATCCTATGGCTATTGAAAAAAAACCACATAAAGAGATTTTAAATAAAGCAGTTGTGACAAAAGAGGGAAGAAGATTAGGACTAATCAAAGATATAACTTTTGAAACAAGAACAGGAGAATTAATCCATCTTGTTATAAGAGATTCAACACCCTATGCAAATCAACTTAATTTAGAAAAAACTCAAGAAAGAGAATTACTCATTCCTTACAATTCTATAATTGCAATTGGAGATTTTGTTGTAGTATCAGAAGAAGATTTGATTTAATTACAATTTTCTGAAGAATACTTATTTTTATTTTTTTAATTAAATTTAAATACACTAATTTATTTATCCTACTATGGCTAATGAAGGGGAAACAAAAGAGGTTAATCAAAATATAACTGAAATAAGAGTTTGGTCCTTAAAAAATTTTTTAACATCTGTATTTGCATTTTTAATAATAATAGTAATCTTTCTAATGATAACAATTGTTCTTAATCTCAATTTATTATTTTTAACAATGGTGGCATGTTTCTTTATTGTGGTATACTCTATAATGTTATTTTTTTTATTAGAACCTAGAGTTGTTAGAGAAGTAAATACAACTGCTCGAACAACAGTTGAAAAACCAGTTATTAAAGAGGTTTTTGTTGATAAACCAGTTCAAGTTGTTCATGAAGTAGAAAAAAAGATTTACATAATGAATGAAAATAAAGATAAATTAAAAGAAAAAAAGAAACTAATTATACCTAAATATAATTTTATTGGATCTTCGCAAGCACTTACCTATCATAAAAGATCCTGCAGAATGAGTAAATTAATTAAAAAGAAGTATAAAATTCTAGATAATGACGAAGCATATTTTATAAAAAGAAATTTTAAGCCCTGTGAGATTTGTATTCTTAAGACAAAAAAAGTATAATTCCAAACAATAATACATAAACAATAATGTTTAAAAACACTAATTTCTATCTATCAAAATGAAAATTGTAGGCTTTGGATTAACAAGCATTTCTGGAGAAAGAAAAGAAGGAAATGGGGAAAAATTGACTTTAAATCAGAATATTGAAATTATGGGAATTTCAAAAGAAAAAGTTCCAATTTCAAGTGAAGAAGTATTAAATTTAAAATTCTTATTTTCAATAAAATATTCAGGTGATCTTGGAAAAGTAGAGATAGGGGGAAGTGTTCTTATAATTCCAGATAAAGATGAATCAAAAGAATTTCAAAAAGCAATAAAAGAAAAATCTATTCCAGAGAAAGCTAAACCAATATTATTCAATTTTATAATGACAAAATGCAATATTAAAGCCCTATCTCTAGAAGATGATTTAAATCTTCCTTATCATGTAGCTCTTCCAAAACTAACTATTAATAAGGATAAAATAGATTAATTCATTTTTTCTATAATTTTACTCAATTTTCCAAAATTATAATTCCTATTTTCTAGATTATTATATATAATAACTTCAAACTTCTTCAAATCTTTTTCAGGAACAATAAAAAATCCATTATCCTGCTCTTTTTCATATCTAAAACTATTTAAATCATAGCCAAAACTAATAGGTGAAAATGAAGGAAGTACATAGACTTCTTTATTTTTCCACTTTCCTTTTAAAAAACACTTGAATTTTTCCTTTTTATATTTATCAACAAGGCTAATTGAGGGATGTAAATGTCCAAGAATAAAATACTTACAATCTTCAAAACACCCATTATATAATTTATTACCATGCATAAAACAAATTCCCTTTACTTTGTAATAATCAACTACTTTCAAATCTCTTTTTTTAGCAATAGGCCCTAAAATATTATCATGATTTCCCTTAATTAAGATTATTTTATCTTTTTTCTGTTTATTCATATCATCTTTTTCTATTTTTTTATCCAAATAATCAATTAACCTAAGTGTTTCACTCCATTCCTTATCACTTATGCCCCCAAATTCATGCTTTAAATCACCTAAAATTATAATCTGTTTAATCAATATCCCATCTTTTTTTAATAATTTAAAAACTCTATCCAATCTTTCAATAATTTCTTTAAATTGAACGTCAGGAATAGCCCCTCTTTCAGCAATATGTTCTTCATATCCAATATGAACATCTCCAAACACTAAAATCTCTTTATCAATAAGTAAACAATCTTCTAAAAATCTAATTTCAACTTCTTTTTTCATATTAATATAAAATAATTAACAAAATCAGTATATATAACCATTTCTCTCAAATATTTTTAATGTTTGTCTGTTTGTTGGATGTCTGTTTGTCTGTTGTAAACACTCCAACAGACACATAAATCAATTAATCTTCCTTATCTTTAATCTCCTTAACTATCTCTTTATGTATTCTCTTCATAAATTCTATCCTATCTTCCATTTTTAATAAGTCTGAATAACCCTGAAGAATTAAATTCATTGCAAAAGGTGAAGGAAGTTTGGTTTGTGTCTTTTCAATTTTAATATTTCCATCTTTTAACCATTTCAAAACCAATTCAGTATTGCCAATATCCATTAAATCCTCTAACACCTCTCTCCTAGCCTCTTTTAATATAGGAAAATCTTTTGAAAGTTTATTAATAGCATTAAGTAAAAAAAATGAATTCATCTGTTGCTTGCCAACACTTTTCACCCTCCCTTTATAATTTCTCAGAATCATAAGAGATCTAGCAGCACAATGTCTGAATCTTCTCTTTAATATTTCAGTTTTACTAATAGCTTCTTCTAAAATTTCCCTAAGGTTCTCAACTTTTAATACTTTCATAGCTTCATCAATAGGCAATTGCTCTCCTGCAAAGTAAAAACCATTGTCACTTATACCAATTTCAATATCTCTTCCAACTTTTTGAGCCATTAAATAACCCAATGCCCTGGATAATGCATCATTTATCCTTCTTCCAAACAAAAAATGGAATATCAAATAGTTTTTTTCACCTTTATATTGTTCAATTATCAATCTTTTTTCATGAGATATCTTAGAGTACCTAAATTGTTCATTAAAATAATTATAAATTCCCTTTGCAACGTGATTATCACAATAACAATACTCTTTAATAAATTCAATTATATCTTCCCTAGACTTTTTTACTTCAAATTTTTCATTCAAAAGCTTTCTGAATCTTTGTATTTCCATTGCAGACTCAAAACTTAAGGGCAACATTTCACTAAACCAAGAAGGAATAGTTGGATTTTTCTTAACACCTGCTACAACATAGGCTTTCATACCTCTTGTATACATGAACTGATATTTTTTTCCACCTAAAACAAACACATCTCCTGGTTTCATCTTCTCTAAAAATGCTTCATCTACAACACCAACTTTAAAATCTTTTCTTTCCCCACTTCCAATAACAATAGTAATAAAACTTTCCTCAGGTATTGTTCCAATATTTGTTAAATAAATAACTCTTGCAAGCTTGCCTTTTTTTCCAATTTGTTTTGTTTCAGCATCATACCATATCTTTGCATAGACATTTCTATGTTCCAATGCATATTCTCCAGCCAAATAACTAATAACACTCATGAAATCTTCTCTTGTTAAATCTCTATAGCAGTAACTTTTTCTTATTAATTGAAACATTTCATCAATATTCCATATTCTTTGTATACACATTCCAAATATTTGCTGGCTTAAAACATCCAAACAGTTCTGAGGAATATGAATCTTATCAATTTTTCTTTCATGACACTCCTTATTCAAGATACTACACTCAACTAAATCATCCCTATCAGTCACAATAAACCTTCCTTTAGAAATATCATGCAATTTATGACCTGCTCTCCCAATCCTTTGTATTGCTCTTGCAGAACTTTTCGGACTTCCAAGCAATATAACTAAGTCAATATAGCCAATATCAATTCCTAATTCAAGTGAAGTACTAGAAACAACTACTTTTAATTCACCTTTTCTCAATTTATCTTCAATTTCAAATCTATATTCCTTTGAAAGAGCAGAATGATGTGCACCAATTACATCAGAACCACTGCTTTTAGTAGAATCTATTAGTTCTTCAGCAGTATTTCCTAAATAATTCTCAGGAAACATCTCCTTTAAGTGATGAATCACTCTTTCAGTAGCAGCTCTTGTGTTTGTAAATATTAAAGTAGTCCTATGTTCTTGGATTAATTTATCAATTAAAGTGTATAATGAATAATGAATCTCTTCACCAGTTGTATCTATAAGATTTTCAACACTAGTTAAAACCTTTATATCTATTTTTTTACTAGTTTGAACCTCTGCAATCAAACATTCTCTATTAACTCCAACTAAAAAATTAGCAACCTTCTCTAAAGGAGCAACAGTAGCAGAAAGACCTATTCTAACAGGAGTTATTTTACTGATTTCTTCTAATCTTTCTAAGCTAACACTTAAGTAAACTCCTCTTTTATTACCAAGTGAATGGATTTCATCAATTATTATGAATTCAACACTGTTTAAATGATCTATAAACTTCTTAGTTGTTAGTACAATAGCTAAACTTTCAGGAGTTGTTACAAAAATATGTGGAGGATTCTTCAACATTTTAGTTTTTTCACCTGCCTTTGTATCTCCTGTTCTTAAACCAACTCTTATTTTTTGCAATTTTATACCTTTTTTTTCAGCTAATTTATAGATTTCCTCTAATGGTTTGATTAAATTAACAAAAATATCATTGTTCAATGCCTTTAATGGTGAAGAATAAACACAATATACCTTATCTTCAAGTTCGTTCTTCTCAGCTAATCCCACAAGATAATTTAAAATAGCCAAAAAACTAGTCAAAGTCTTTCCACTTCCAGTAGGAGCACTAATTAATATGTTTTTTCTTTCATGAACACTCATAACTCCATATAGCTGTGCATCTGAAAAATCCTTAAATTTATTAAAAAACCATTCTTTAACAAGAGGATTTAAAATAGGTTTGAGTTTTTCAGAGTCTATCTTTTCAATAGTTGTTAATAATTGTTTAGTTTCCATATAAGCAGAAATAATCTGTTTATTCAGTTTTTATATCTTATTAATAGAAATTTTATTAGAAGCCAATGTATTATTTGTTTGAGTAGGAGATTTTAATTTTTTATAAATAAATAAAACAATTACAAGTAAAATAATAACAAAGATTATAATAGTAAATAAAAATGATTTATTTTCTTCTTTTTTAAGGACTTCTACTTGCCAGGTTTTAGTTTTTACAATCCTTCCCTTACTCAATTCTAATTTAATAGTAAAATTACCCTCTTTTAAAGCAATATATTCAAAATAACTTAATTTTTTATCCTGAACTTTGGAATTAATATACCATTTAATAGAATCATAATCTTCATTTTCAATTGAAAAACGTTTATTATCTTCAACAAACATAACAACTTTATTTTCTTTAGGAAAGGGGTTTAAAATCTCTAGATTAGAAGCATTATTTTCATTATTAGTACCATTCACTGTATTTTGGTTATCAGATTCATCTAAAAAATCATTAATATTATTATAACTTTGATTATTATTAGTAGAATTATTTGTGGAACCATTAGTGTTGTTTGAAATAATAGGACTATTAAAATTTTGATTAGGTTTTGCTTTATAATAAACCTCAAAATAAGTACCATTTTCATTTTCCTTAGGAACAATCAATGCATTCCAAGTATTTTCACTAAAAGAAATGTTTACTCCTGCATCAGCTAAATCATCTAATAATTCCCCTAAAGATTTATTATAATAATCTTCAGGATTCACATATTTAAGAATATTTGACTGATTGTTTAAAAGTATTTCAAAATTAAGTTCAGATTTACCATTTGGAAGAGTAACATTCATTATTATTTCCAAAGAACCATTTTCATTTAAATTAACCCAATTTGTTGTAATTAATGGATTTCCATAAGAATCAAGTAATACCAAAGTGACTGTTCCATTATTTTCTACTATTGTAAAATTCATAACAAAATTTGCAAAAGTTTCAACATAAATCATCCACAATTCTGGACTTGAAAATCCAGTAGAATACCATTCATCATAAAAATTAACAGTTAAAGGTTCTGCAGCACTAATAAAATTTATAAAAATAGGTATTAAAATAAGAGCAAATAATATACCCCTTCCCCTTTTAATGAACTTGTTCTTAATCATATTCACACCCTCTTCCAGACTATAAATATCAACAGCTTTAAAAACTTATTTGATTATAGGACTCCATGAAATTGAGCAATGAAAAAAAAGACAAAATTTCTGAACAAATACTCTCCCATTTATTTCATTCTTTTCCAAAAACACCATTTACAGCAGAGGTTGCAAGAGAAATGATACGTGATGAAGAATTTGTTAAAAGATTACTAGTCGAGTTAGAGTCTAAAAACCTTGTAGTATCCATAAGGAAGAATAACAAAGGTGAACCTTTTTCCAGAAGATTAAAGTGGAGATTATCCAATAAAGTTTATGAGGTTTACAAATCTAAACAATAACATAAATCTATATAAACTCTTTTTTTATCCATTTTTTATGAAAGATCCAATAAAAATTGCCTTTTCTAAAGTTAAAATTGATATTTCTAATCTAGAAAATGAAACATTTCTTATTAAAAAAGAGATTCTAGAGATTAAATCTATGTTGACTTCCCTTCATGAGTTACTTAATGATCAAGTTTTATCAAAGATCTCTGAAAAATCAGGTATTTTCACTCCAACACTCACTCCAACAGACAGACAGACAAATCCAACAATAGACAGATATCCAACAGACACTCCAACAGTTCCACAGGAAATAGGGGGGTTAAAAACCCCAAATATAGAAATTTCCACAGGAAATAGAGGGGTTCCAACAGACAGACAGACAAACCAACAGACAGACAGACAGACACAAAAAACCTATATTTTACCTGATTTATCCATTAAATCTAAAGATATTAGCTCTTCTGTAGAGTCCAGTATTCTCGAGGCATCAGGAATGATTAATTCACTTAATTCCATAAAAAAAGATATAAAGTTAAAATTTAAATCTTTAACAACTCAGGAAATGCTTATCTTTTCAACTATCTATGAATTCGAGGAAAAAGATCCAAATAATACTACTTATGAGACTATCTCTTCGAGATTAAATCTAAGTGAAAGTTCAATAAGAGATTATACCCTTAAATTAATTAAAAAAGGCATTCCTATTAAAAAACAGAAGATAAACAATAGAAAAGTTCTTCTTTCAATATCTCCAGAGCTTAAAAAACTTGCAACTCTTTCCACAATTCTTCAACTAAGAGAGCTATAAAAACCTTTAAAATTAGGCTCCTGAGAGCCTAAAAAGGGCATTACAGCGATTTTACATCAGATCTTTCTTCCTTAAAGACCCTCATAAGATTATTTACTTTCGGTATAACGATTAATATTTAGCGTTAGCTTCAGCTAAATATTAATCCCATTAAAGTCTTGAGGACTTTAAGCCCTAAAAAGCTAATTTATCCAAACATTAGCCCCTTAAAAACCAAATTCTCTCTTCTTTAATTAAATCTTCTTTTTTCATTGTTTCTTCTCTTTTTTCTTAAAATCATAATCATTTTTTTTAAATCCTATCTCACACTTTTTTAATTTCTCTTACTTTTTATTCAAAAATCACTATTTTTCAGTAGATTAATCCATTAGTTAACTCTCACTTTTCCAGTTTTTAGTGGTTTTTTCATGTTTTTTTAGGTATTATTAGTGTTTTTATCCATTACTTTACTAAAAAACACACTTTTCCTATTTTTGAAGTATTTGAACAGCTATTATATAATAACTGTCTAGTAATCCTCCATTTCTTTTCTTTTCTTTTCTTTTGATTTTATTTTTTTAGCTTTTAGTAAAATATCCCTTACTTCTAATGGAATGAATAATCTTTTCTTATTATTTTCCCCAACTATCTCTTCCAACAGTCCTTCATTTTTTTGTCTAATTGAATTAACTTGCCCTCTTATTGTTGCCTTATCCTTTCCAAGCATTGCAGCAAGATCTTCATAACTCAATTTCATATCTCCTGCATTAAGCAAAGTAAACATAATTGCTCGTTCAGTTATAGATAAATTGTCCAAAATACCTGTTTGAACAGGTGTTTGAACACTGTTTAAAACACTAGAAACACCTGTTTGTTTATTAAACACTGTTTGCCTTTGTTTAAAAATCCCTCGTTCACCTAAAATTGAAACCATGTTTTTCAAATTTTCAAGTTCATCTTTCACCGAAGCTAATTCTTCACTTAAATCTAAAACCTGATCTTTTATTTCAGAATTATTTGAGTCAAGGTGTTTAATCCACTTGCTCATGTTGTTTATATCCTGTTTAGCACTGTTGAAGCCTGTTTGAACAGCCTGTTTAAGTTGTTCAACCTCTCTTTTTTCAGCCTTTTTATTAAATATTCCAAACATATATATTTCAAACACCACTCCTTTATAAATCTTTCTGTAATGATCTTTAATACTTTTTAATTTATCATCGATAAAACCAAATCCAAACAGTTGTTTTATCTATTAGATTATTCCTCCAAATTCTATTTTATAGTGTTTTTTGGGTTGTTTAAACAGCCATAAACAGGTAAACCTCTAAAATTATTAATTCATTTTTAATTCATTTTTTAATCAAATTTGTCAAAACAACAAAAAACAACTCAATTTTAGCCTAATAATAAGTTTTAAACACACAATTTAACACAATTATCGCTATTTTTACAAATTAATCAATTTTTACTTATTTTCATTTTATATATAAATGATGCATTTTTACTTATTTTTTTATCAAAAATGTGCTTATTTTATCAAATTAATCAATTTTTGCTTATTTTTTATCAAAAATAGAGATTCATCCAACAACCAAAACTCCCTAAAAAATAAGATTTAAATACCTAAAAATCTTAGTCTATTTACAAAAAAGGTGAAATTCATGAAAAGAAAAAACTTAGACATGGCTAGCTATGAGCCAAAAAAGAAGTTTAAAGCTCATCATAAATATTTAATAGCTGGAGCAATAATTACAGCAGGATCTTTCCTATTGACTTTAGTTCCCTGCAGCATACTTACTTCAAAATCAATGATTCCAGGAGTTTGTAAACTTCCAAACCCGTTTATTAATTTAACCACTACATCTCACTATTACTATGGCTTCTCAAATAATCCAATAACAGGTCTAATTTTACAATTTATTGTTTCAATGCTTATTGTTTATGGATTCATATTTTTAATAAAAAAATTAAACTTAAAACGAAAAAATTACAAAATAGTTGATTTAACTAAAAGATAAACTAAATTTAATTTATACTTAATTAAACAAAAAGGAGGAAAAGAAGAACATGAAAAAAGAACAGCTAGATCCAATAATTTTGGACTTAAGCAAAAGTGCTATAAACAATCCACAGGAATCATGTAATTGCAGACATAAAAATCTTAGCCATAGACACATGGGTTTGTTAGTCTTGCTAGTCCTAGCTCTATTTCTTATACCTGAAAAGATTTCAATCTGGCCAAAAATTCTTCCCCAAATACTCTCCATTAGTATAGTTCCTCCACTGATAAAATCAGTTAGAAAAACACAAGAGAAATAACCTATTTATTATTTTAACATTTTATCAAACTTTTTATTCATTTTTTATAATCCCTATTCATTCATCAATTCCATTTTCAATAAATCTCATTCAAAACATATTAATGTGCGAACTCCCTCAAAATAAAATCTAATATATTCAATATACATAATCTTTAAAAATACAAATTAATTATCTAGGCTATGGACAAACATTTAAAAGAGGGCTCTGGAACAAAAGAAGAAATAGATTGGATAGAATTGACCCCTGAGGAAGCAGAACATCATAGATTTTCAAAAAAAATTATTAATCCCTTAGAAGCTATCTTAATGGTAGCAGGAATTCCAACAATTATTGGCTATGGATTCTATAAATGTCTTCCAAATCCAACACAACAATTAATACAAAATATTCCTTCAGAAACCTACAGGGTTTGTTCTGATATATATCAATATCTAACACAATTCATATCCTAAATCAATCAACATCTCTACTAGCTCTATTTTCTAGAATTGCACTTGCACTTCTTTGCTGCCTAGATATTCTTGAACCCTCATAATATTTAACCCTTATTCTTGCAACATAAAAGTCTCTAACATCTTTTTCACTCATTTCAACACCCCTAACCCATTTATCATAAATCAAATAACTCATGATTAATGCCCCAAAATATTTTCCCCCCTTGTCCATGATTTATTGATAAAAATAGGGTTTAAATTGATTATTGCACTTCAAACACATGTTTATCCAACAGATTTCTGGTTTATCGACGCTAAAAACTCCCAAACAAACACTGTTCAAAACACTTAAAAACAGCCCAAACCCCTGATAAAAACAACCAACAAACACTGTTTGACCAACTATCATTCAAACATAGCAATATTTAAAAACAAATTAAAATAAATTATATAATGTCATCAACAGTAACTTCAGATATTAGTGCGGTAGTAGAAGTAAGATTAAGAAAATATGATTCCCTCAGATTAGCCTATGGGTCTCTTAAAGCAATAAATCCAAACCATAGATTATTGTCCTATGTGAGATTAGATGAATTTCCATCAGAAGATCTTCCAACACCAAGGCTTAGCACAACCTATCCAGTAAGTGTTTCTGTTCAGTTTTATCCAGGATTTGATGAAAATTATAACCCTTCTAACACTTCAGATTCAGAGGGGCTTCCAACAGGACTTGAAAAATTTGTTGAGGATTTAGAGCTTGCAGCAAAAGCAAAAACTTCAACAATTCTCACAACTAGCCTTGGTCATGGCCCAGATAATATGGTTCCAAGCAGTTGTTGTTAATAATTTAATTAAATAAAAACCCCTATTTAAGCACCCAAATTCTTATAAATCTTCAAAAAGTTTTATTAAAATGGAATATCTAGATGCAAATAATGATCCAATAAAATCTGGAACATATCTGGAAACTTTCTACAAAAAAGCAGATAAACCTAGAAATAAAATCGTATTGATTGCCCATATAAGAGGTTTTGATGATTTCTGCACCATAACTCCATATCAAAAAAGAAAACCAATAATTCGGTTAAATCCAAATTATTCTAGATGGTTAATTCCTGCAGAGGAATATCTAGAAGATATGGTGACTAAATCTTAAGACCAAAATAGTAAGCTAAAACTTTTAGATAAAACAAAAGATTTAATAAATTTACAGACGATAAAATGTTATGAGGATAGTTTATTCATATCACGCAAAAAAGAGATTAAAA
>JAGVWZ010000008.1 GCA_018304045.1 Candidatus Pacearchaeota archaeon
AAAGGGCAATGAAGTATATAGAGAATCAAGAAATGCATCATAGTCCGGTTTCAATTTACTAAGGACGCCGTCCACTTTAGTGGACGGAGGATGTCACATTATTCCCCACCAAAATAAATATTCTTAACTCGCTTATCCTTTAGGATTTCCTTTCCACCAGTTAACCCGATCTTTCCACCTTCAAGAACATAGGTTCTATCGGCAATACTAACTGCAGCCTTTGCATTTTGTTCAACAATTATAATCGTAACTCCTTTTTTGCTTATTTCAATAACCTTATCAAATATTTCTTTCATTGCCTTTGGACTTAGTCCAAGTGATGGCTCATCTAACAACAATAGTTTAGGATCTTGAATTAAAGCTCTTCCCATTGCAAGCAATTGTTGTTGTCCACCTGATAAAGTATAGGCATAATCATTTTCCCTTTCCTTTAAAAAAGGAAAAAATCCATAGATCATCTTCAGGTTTCTATCCACAACTTCTTTTTCACCTATAATAAAAGCACCCATTTCCAAATTCTCCTTAACAGTTAAATCAGAAAATACTTGTCTTCCCTGTGGAACAAAACTAATTCCCTCATAGATTAAATCATGGGTAGGAAGTTTTGTAATATCTTTGTCGTCAAAGATAATCTTTCCAGAATTAACCTGACATAGATTAAATATACTCTTAAGAAGAGTTGATTTTCCAGCTCCGTTTGGTCCAATTATTGCAATTATCTCTCCATTTTTAACATCCATGCTTACATCCTTAAGTATTTCATTTCCACCATAACCTGCAAAAATATTTTTTATCTCAAGCATTTTAATTTAATTCTTCCCATTTAGCATTGACTACTTTGATTAGGAGTACATCTCTTTTTGAAACCCCATCTGTATCAAATTTTAAATATCCCCCTACGCCATCATATTTTATAGAAAGTATTTGAGTAGCAATACAATCTTTATCTCCTATCTTGCCTTTACAGGTTTTTAATGCATTTGTAATAACATAAAGGTCATCGTATGTATATACTGCATCAGCAGTAGGTAGTATGTTATATTTTTGTTTGTATTTTTCAATAAAATTAACCTGTATTTTTTTATCTGGAACTTCTGAAAGACCATACCAAGAACTTATCGCACCATTTTCTTCAAATAATTGTCTCATTTCTAATGTATCTGATGCAGGTAATAATAGAGCTACCCAATGAAAAGTTGGAACATTAATTGAGTTTAATTCCTTTAACTGCTTCATTAAAATAGGCTCGTGTCTCCAGCTACATACGACAAGTGCATCAACATTTTTTAAATTTAATTTTAAAAGATTTGTTTTTAAATCAGTTTCTGTTGTTTGATATTGTTCTCTTGTTGTGACATTTATTCCTAATTTTGATGCTTCCTCTAAAAATCCTTGTTCATATTGTATACATTGATCACTAACTTCTGTAAGAAATGCTACTTTTTTATGCCCTTGTTGATTTACAACATCAGCGATTGCTTTACCATTATCTGTTGCGTCATAATAATCTCTGAAGGCATATTTATTTTCTCTTGCAATATCCGGTATTGTTGAAGCATAAAAAAGTATTTTTTTGTTATCAAATACCGTTTTTTTAATCGCGTTGGTTACATGAGTAAATGCTGAAAAAATTACTTCTGAATTGTCTACATTAATGAGTTTATTGATATTATTTACTGCTTCGGTTGCATCACCTTTGTTATCTTCAGCAATAACCTGTAATTTCCTACCATTTATACCCCCATTATTATTTATTTCTTCTGCTGCCATTATTAAACCATTTAATTCCTGTTGTCCGATATAGGTGTATTTACCAGACAATGCTAGTGTAGCACCGATCTTAATCGTCCCATCTTTCTGATGAGAAGTATTATACCAAATTCCAGTGATAATCACCATAACTAAAACAATTATTCCAATAACAATAAATTTATTTCTTTTTTTCATATTTATTTAATTACATTTATATTTTTAAACTAATCCCCTAAATAAGCCTCCAAAACTTTTGGATTTGTTTTAATTTGTTTAGGACTTCCTTGTGCAATGACTTTTCCACTATCTAAAACAACCACCTTATCTGAAACATTTAATGTAAAATTCATATCATGCTCAATTAAGAGGATTGTTTCCCCTTGCTTTTTTAATTTTAATAATAATTCCGAAATCTCTTTTCTAAGTGGCGGAGTAACTCCTGCAACAGGTTCATCCAACATTAGAAATTTATGAGGTTTCACAAGAGCTCTTGCAATTTCAGCAAGTCTTTTTTGACCAAAACTAAGATTCTTAGCCTGCTTATCCATAAATGCTGTAATGCTAGTTAATTTAGCAATTTCATTTATTTTATCTCCCTTTTCCCTATCAAGTTTATAGCCAATTAAATTTTTCCAAAATCTAGTGTTATCTTCATCAATTGCCATAATTAAATTTTCTCTAACACTTAAATTTCCAAAAAGTCTTGGTTGCTGGAATAATCTAGATATCCCAAGATTAGATGTTTCTTCAACAGTCATATGGGTTATTTCAATTCCATCAAAAAGAGTTTTTCCAGAATCTTCTTTGAGTATTCCAGAAATAAGATTAAATACTGTAGTTTTTCCACTTCCATTAGGTCCAATAAGTGCAGTTATCTTTCCTTTTTCAATTTTAAAACTACAATCATCAACAGCCTTTACTCCTCCAAAATATCTTTTTAAGTTTTTTATCTCAAGCATTTTAATTATATTGTATATTTCACAATCTCTCCGTTATTATTAATTTTCTTTAATATGACTGGAATTAAAAAGCCCCTATCTTCATTTGATTCACTATAGGATATATTCCCAACAACTCCATTAAAACCTTTAATATTTTTTAATGAGTTAATTACAGTATCTTTATCTTTATAATTTACCTTTTTTAAAAGCATATAAGTAATATCATATGCTCCGCCAGCATAACCTAGTTGGCTATTTGTTTTAAATTTATTATTATATTTAATAATAAACTCATCAGAAACATCCATATTTGCAAATACAATTCCATTCATTAATCCATTAGAAGCTTCTATTTCAGGTTTACTTTCAAAAAAATCAGTTCCAAAGGTGGTAATGTTAATGTTATTTTCTTTCGCTTGTTTATAGAATTGATTTATTTGCCCCCCAATTAAAAAAACTCCCAATATATCAATATCAGAGTTCTTGATTTTTAATAATGATGATCTAAAATCAGTTTCCGAAGTTTGTACATTATCAATTAGTGTTATTTTTTCATCAGGGTTTTTTTGATCTAAAACTTCTTGATAAATCATGTTCATATAATACAATTGAGATTTTAAAATACCGATTTTTTTATAATTCTTATTCCTTAAATATTCTAGAGTCTTTTTAGAAAACTCTTCTGGAGAATAATTAAATCTTATTATATAAGGGCTATTTTTAGTAACCTTAGTGTCAATGCTAACAGCAATATATGGAATTGGTTTTTCTTTAACCAATGGAGCATCTGCTTCACAGGTAGCTACCCCCCAATCAACTATTAGATCAACCTGATCCGTATCCCTTAGTTTATAAAATGCAGAAACACTTTTTTTTGGATCATATTGACTATCTTCAAATATAAATTCTATATTTTTTGAATCTGCCTTTAATTCATCTTTTGCAAGTAAAATCCCATTTTGAAAAGCTATACCATATTCAGCTAATGGGCCAGTTAAAGGGACAATAACCCCAATTTTTATTGTATCTTCACTTTTCTTTGAATTATTAACATTAACAATAATTCCAATTAGGATTAATATAATTATTATTCCAATTATAATATAATTTTTCTTTTTCATTTATATTATTATAGCATATTTATTTAATTCCTTAATCAGCTTAGGAATTTCTTTTAAAGCACCCTCTACAGTGTCTTTTTCAATGTCATTCCCATAGTAATTAATTCCATTTCTAAGTTTTCTATATCTATCAAATTTAATAGAAATATCTTTCTCACTTAAAATTTCATCTAAAAAATAAGTAATTGATTCATGATTTAGAAATTTATATCCTTTTAAAAAACCAATAGCTTCACAATATTCTCTTAATCCTTCATAAAGTTCTCTAAATATAGTCTTTATAGTGATATCATTAAATTCAATACTCAAGGCAGATTTTAGTGTTTGTTCTGAAGATTTTATTAGACTTTTTGCCCTAATATTATCTATCTGTATTCTTTTAACATCCCCTTTCTCAATAAAATAATTTAAATTCATTATATTACCTCCAGTTTTCCAGAAAGTATAATTCCATTGCATAAACTATTTATTAAATCTGGATTTGTTTTTTTCATTCTTTCAAATTGTAGTTTAGAAAATCTATGTATACTTATTTTTCTATTTACTAATTTTTCATATTTTTCTGTTTTAAGATCCTTATCAATATTAGATATAACACTAATATCTATATCACTTTTAACATCATCTGTAGCTGTTGCATAACTTCCAAATAGTATTATAATGGGTAAATCATATATTCTTTCTATTTCTTCAATAATTTCAGATTCTCTTAATTTTTCAAGATTATAATAAAGCTTAAGGTTAAGCATTTTTCTAGAGTTAACTAACCTATAATCAGAATAAATTTTCCCTTTGTTCAAGGCGAGGTAGCCTTCTTTTACAAGTTTTTTTAGTTGTTGCATTATAGAGGTATGGTTGATATTAAGGATTCTAGAGAGTTCTCTAATATGAAAACTTTCATTAGGACTTTCAAAAAAAGCCTTCAATACATTAAACGAACTGGTTACTTTTGTTTCCATCTGTAAACATATATTTACACTTGTTTATAAATATTTCCACTCTACTCCATCTCTACCCTACCAAAAAATCCCTTGGGTTTATAGATTAATATTAATAATAATATTACAGCATATAATATTTGTCTCATTGGCCCAACAATTGAACTTGGAAAGCCTACAAATCTTAATGCTTCAGGAAGGGCCATTAGAACAAATGTAGCAATAATTGTTCCAGGAAGGCTTGCTAAGCCACCTACAATAACAATAAGAAGAACAGGAATCAATTGCATTATAGTAAAACTAGAGGGATCAATAAAAGTAATATAAGAAGCATAAAGACTTCCTGCAATTCCTGCAAAAAATGCACTAACTCCAAGAGCGATTGATTTCATTTTAAAACTATTTTTTCCAAGAACTCTTGTTGCCAATTCATCATCCCTAATTCCTTCTAAAACCTTTCCAAATCCAGATTTTACAATTCTATTGATAATAAAATATGACCCTAGGGCAATAACAACAGCAAGTATTAAAAAACTAAAATTATCAGAAAAACTAAATCCAAATAAATTTGGTTTTGGAATTCCAGGTATTCCAAGAGGGCCCCTTGTTAATTCAGTCCAATTAAGCAATACAGCGTAAACAACAAAACTAAATCCCATTGTTGCAAGTGCAAGATAATCTCCCTTTAATTTATGCGTAGGAATTGCAAGTATAAATCCAAATACCATTGCCATTAATCCAGCAACTAAAAAACAAAAGATAAATGGGACTCCAAGTAAAAGTAGCAAAGCAGAAGTATATGCACCAATTCCAAAAAATGCAATATGTCCAAGATTTAAAAGTCCACTAAAACCAAGACAAAGTTGCAATGCAATTGCAACAATTGCGTATATTGCAATTAAAATTAAAATATGAATTAGATATGCTTCTATCATTGTGTATACAAAGTAAATTCTCCATTTTTAATTGTCTTTAATGTAAAATTATAATCTACGTCCCCATTATTATCAAAAGATAATAGTCCAAAAACAGATTTGTAATCTTTTAGATTTGTTAAGTACTCTTTAGTACAAACATAATCTTTTTTACAGTTTTCAAATGCAAGAACGCTTAGTCTAAATGCTTCATAACCTTCTGCAGCATAAGCTTCTGGAGATTCATTATATTTCTTTTTGTATGCCTCTATGAATTTTTTTGCAGTAATGCTCTTAGAATCAATGCTAGGATAAGCATAAATAAGACCCTCAGATTCTTCTTTTGCATTTACTAATAAATTAGGATCTTCTGCAGAATATATTGATAGATATTGAGTCTTAAAATCAATTTCTTTAGATTGTTTAAAGATATCTACATAGGTAGTTGCAGTTCCAATAATAAATACAGCATTAGGTTTTGCTTCTTTTAATTTTAATAAACTCGTTCTAAAGTCTTTAGCTTCTGTTAAGTAACTTTCATCTCCAACAATGTTTATTTTAGAGTTGTTCTTTATTTCTTCTAATAAAGAATCTCTTGCACCTTTACCAAAATCATTATTAGCATATAAAATTCCTATCTTAGAGTAGTTTTTTTCTTCCATAAATTGGACTAATCTTTTTACATGGAGTTCTACAGAAGGAATAGTTCTAAACGATAAATCATTTGGGGTTCTAAATTTTGGAGAAGTAGATGCTATGGCTATCTGCAATATATTATCTTCAGTTGAAAGAGGTTGAACTGATAATGAAATCTGACTTGCAAGAGTTATTACAGAATCAATTTTATTTATATCCTTTAATTTTTTATATGCATCAACTCCTCCCTTAGGAGTATAAAGACTATCTTCATAAATTATTTCAAAATTATCATTTTTTAATTCTTCTTTAGCTATCTCTATACCATTTCTAGCATGTTCCCCATATATAGCCGCGCTTCCACTAAATGGAAGGATTGCTCCTATTTTGATTGTCTCCTCTTGCTTAGATTTATTATTAACATAAACAATCCCAATTATAATTACCACAACAATAATTCCAATAATCCAAATATTTCTTTTCTTCATTGTAAATATTTTATTTCTCCTTTCTCAATTATTGCCTTTTTTAATGGAAATATAATGTTTCTTCCATCAACTTGAATACTTCTAAGAATTCCTTCAAAATCACTATCTTTTATTTCAATCAAACCTTTCTTTATTTTTTCTCTTGATTCCCCATTTTTTTCAATTATTTGTTTTATCAAATAAATAGTATCATAGCCATTTGCAGCATAATGATCAACAACAAGATTAGGATATTTTGTTTTGAATTTTTCTTCAAATTCTCTGGCTTTTATATTGGTTTCTTCGTAAAATATAGGAGCTGAAACATAAACCCCTTCTGCAGAGTCTCCTGCAGATCTTCTTGTATCTGGCAAAGCCAGAATCGAACAACCAATTATAGTTGAATTGATATTCATTTCTTTTATCTGCTTTAAAATATTTGAAGTTTGTGTTGCAAACCCAGCAACAACAATTAATTTAGGATTTTTATTTTTTATTTTTAATAATTGTGTTCTAAATTCACTATTAGAAGTAGCAAAGGATTCAGATATTATCTCACCCTCAAAGTTTTCCTTAAGATCATTATAAATTGCTTTTCCAAAATCATCATTTTGATAAATAATTCCAACTTTGCTTAAATTTCTTTCCTTAATCATTTTTATTACTGGTTCATTTTCTTGCTTAGCATAAGGATAAAATCTAAATGAGTATTCATTTCTGGCAATATTAGGATCTGCATTAATTATAGCTAATAAAGGTATTTTCTTTTCATAGGCAATAGGTGCAAGTGAATTAGAAACAGCAGTCATTCCAGATACAATAATATTAGGATTACTTAGGTCATAAATTTTATTAAATCCACTTATTCCATCATTAGGAACCCCTTTGCTATCTTCAACAGCAAGTTTAATTTGTTTTCCATTAATCCCTCCATGAGAATTAATTTCTTCTACAGCAATTTCCATACCACCAAGTGTCTGTGGCCCTGTAAATTGTCCAGCCCCTGAAAGTCCAAGAACAGCACCAATAACAATATCCCCCTTCTTTGAATTATTATTTGAGTAAATAACAAATCCCATAACAATTAACAATACCAAACCTACAACTAACCATTTATCTTTCTTTTTTAGACTAATCATTTCCTATCCCCCTCTTTCTTCTTTCCTAATATTCCATTAGGCCTAAATAATAAGAATATGAATAATAATATGAATGCAATTGCATCTTTATATCCTGAAGGTAAATACCAGATTCCAAAGTTCTCACATAAACCAAGCAAGAAAGCACCAAGTATTGAACCAGGAACACTTCCTATCCCACCAATTATTGCCGCTGTAAATCCCTTTATAACAAGCCCTGTGCCCATTGTAGGTTCTAGATTCTGTTCCAATGCAACAAGTATTCCAGCAATTCCAGCAATAGCACTTCCAATTCCAAAACTCCAATTATATATTTTTTCAGAAGATATTCCAACTATCTCAGCAACATCCTTATTATCAGAAACAGCCCTCATTGCTTTTCCAATTTTAGTTTTTTTCATTAAAAAAAACAACCCAACTAAAAGAACCAAAGATATTATAATAATATAAATCTGCAATGGAGTTATTACAGCCCCTAAAAAATCAATTCCTTTTTCAACTTTAATAAAACCAATTGTCTTAACATCTGCTCCAAAAAATATCAAGATCAAACTTTCAATTAATATTAAAAGTCCAAAACTAGCAATCAATAGAATAATATTACTCGCCTTTCTTTTTCTAAGAGCCCTATAAATAAAAGTATTCATTGCAATTCCAAGTAAAGAACCAAGCATAATTGCAAGCACAGCTGCAATCCAAAAATTTAAGCCCCAACCTGCAAATAAGAAAAACAACATATAGGCTGAAAATGCAATTGCACTTCCATGGGCAAAATGCACAAATTTACAAGTAGAATAAATAAGCGAAAACCCGGATGAAACCAGAGCATAAATTGCACCTGCAATTAATCCATTAATTAAAAGTTGTATAAATATTCCCACTATCTTTTCACCAAATTAAATAGATTTTTCCCGTATATAAATTTAACTTTTTCATTATAAATAATATGATTTAATATCAGAAACTCCTTGCGTTGGAGTTTTTGAGACAGGAAAAACACGACAAATTTTTCCTGTATCAGAAATATTTATTATACATAAGAAACAAACTTGCCATTTTTTATTTGTTTTGAGAAAATATTTACATTAAATAAACCAAACCAATAGAAAACCTTAAATATAACAAAACATTATGATTTATAATGAATTATAATGAGCAATCATAAACCTAATAAAAATGGTTCAAAGTATCATTGATTTGAGTGAAAGAGAAGATAGGATATTGAATATAGTCAAGGCTAAATTTGGTCTTAAAAATAAAAGTGAAGCTGTTGCTTTAATAGCTAAAATTTATGAAGATAGTTTTCTAGAACCTGAATTAAGGCCCGAATATATAGAAAAACTAGAAAAGATAAGAAAAGGAAAATATATTAAGTTTAATTCTATTGATGATTTAAGAAAGATGACAAGCTAGTCTTTCAAAAAGAGGATGAAATGTACACATATGAAATAAGTGAAAAACTTAGAGACATTATGCTCAAACTTTCTAAAAAAGACAGAACTCTCTACGAACAATTACTGAAAAAGATTGATGAAATTGTTAATTCCTATGATATAGATCATTATAAAAAATGGTGATTACACCATTTCAGCACCAAAAAAGCTTAAATAATAGCTAAACTACGACGATAGTGATGAAAAGAGTGTTGTCAGACATGTATTTCTTGGGTAGAAAGTGCATATTTTGTAACA
>JAGVWZ010000001.1 GCA_018304045.1 Candidatus Pacearchaeota archaeon
TAAAATAATAATAATAATAATAATAATAATAATAATAATAATAATAATGAGGGGTAAATAATTAATTTAGTGTTTTGTTATTACTAGAAGCAGATATCTTATTTTAACAATATTTATAAGGCATAAATATTTTTTATATGCATGAGGTCTGAAACAATAAGACTGAAATCTGAAAGTGGAACTATTTATGAGATAAGAAGAAAGTATGAAGGAGATAAGGTTTCTGGTGAAGAATTTTTAAGAGATGGCAAGGCTTTGGATTATGCTGTTTATCTTTCTGTTGATGATGTTAATTTAGCTTATAGGCAATATAAACAATTAGTTGCTGCTAATAAAATAAGATCTGAACGTGATTTAGCTAGATTAGTTGGATCTTGGAGTGCAAAAAGATTTAGTGATAAGGGTGGAAGAGTTTTATATTTTGTTATTGATGAAGAAGAGAAAAAAGCAAGAAGAGGGGCTAGCAAAGTTATTTGTGAATATAATGTTGTTGGTGGGCAAGATGTTTCTAGAAATGGTTCTGAAAAAAAAGATGTATTGATTGTTGCAAAAAGAAGATCTTCTGGCAAGAAATCAGAGGTTCCTGTTGTTGAACCTGTTGAAGAAACACCTGCTACTGAAGGACAGAGTATTGAGGATTTTTTAGCTGGATTGAGGAAATAAATATTTTTGATGTTTATTTGTAAATCCTTTTAATTTTACTTTTAAAATTTGAAAAGGTATTGTTTTTTATGTGATGTTTTGCTTGTTTGATTAAATCCTGTAGGAAGTAAAGGTTATGATAACTTGCGAGCTCTTTTCCTACGGGTTCTTCTTCTTTTAATAAATGGCGGATGTATGCTTTGGAATAGTTTTTACATGTGAAACAATTGCAGGATTTATCTATTGGCTCTTTGGATTCTTTGTATTTATTGTTTAGGATTTTTAGTTTTCCTTTGGATGTGAAAAGTTCTCCATGTCTTGCATTCATTGTAGGAAGTCTTGAATCAAAAATATCCACGCCATATGAAATTGCTTCTAGAATTTCATTTGGGGTTCCTATGCCCATTAAATAAATTGGTTTATTTTCTGGAAAAATTGTTTTTTGAAATTTTACTATTTTCATTTCTTCTTCAAATGTCTCTCCCATGCCAAAACCTCCAATTGAATAGCCATCAAAATTAATTTCTAGAAGTTGTTGCGTTGATTTTTCTCTTAAATCTTTGTGAATTCCTCCTTGGGTGATAGCAAATAATAATTGTCTTTTATTTTTAGGAATATTTTTTTGAATTTTATCATGATGTAATTTGCATCTTTTTGCCCACATTGTTGTTAGTTCAACTGCTTTTTTTATTTCTTGTTTTGAATCTTCATATAAAGGCATTTTATCTAGACACATGGCAACATCACTTCTAATGTCTAATTGAATCTCCATGTTTTTTTCAGGAGTCATTATTATTTTTTCTCCTGAAATTGGATTTTTGAAAATAACATGATTTTCATTTGAACTTATGTATATTGATTTAGAATACATTTGAAAGCCTCCTGAATCTGTGAAATTTATTCCAGAGAAGTTCATGAATTTTCCAATGCCCCCTAATTTTTTTATTATTTCTTTTCCAGGTTTTAAAGAAAGGATAAATGCATTGGATATTGTTACTTTGGATAATTCTTCTAATTTTTTGCTGTTTATAAATTTTGGTGTTGCTTTTGTTGAAACAGGCATAAAAAAAGGTGTTTCTACATTTCCTTTTTTTGTCCTTAGTATTCCTATTCTTGCTTTTGTTTTTTTATCTTTGTGAATTATTTGAAATATTTGATTTGATTGTTTCATAGTTTAATTAAAAAATATGAGGTTATAAATCTAATTGGTTCAAATCAAATGGAAGTCTTGAAATCATTTAAATAGGGGTTAAATTTTATTTTTTTATGAAAGGCAATATTTATATATCTGGGAGATTTAATTTTATTATGAAAAAGAGTGTGCTTGGGATTTTTATTTTTGGAATATTGTTAATTGGGATGATTGGAGTTGTGGTTGCTGAAACTAATAGTACGCAAGGCAATCCTGGGTCAAATAGCTCACAGGGTAATACTTCAAGCAACACCACACAATCTTGTGGCGATGGGATTTGTACTGCTGATGAAAAAGCAGTTATATGTGTAGAAGCAACATATTCTAATGGAAGTACAATGAGTGGAGCAGGATGTTGGATGACTTGTGCTCAGGATTGTGAACCTATTGTTTGTTCTGCTCCAAATTGTGTTGGTGCATATCAAACTGGAAAATTTGATTCTAATGGATGTCCTATTTATTCTTGTCCACCTAAATGTGAAAAAGATTCTGATTGTTCCAAGAGTTGTGCAGGGGGTACAGAAAAATGTTCGGTACAAAAATGCATTAATGGACTATGTGTAAGTGGAACAACTCCTGGTGGAGGAGATATAGATATATGTTTAGATGATTCTAATAATTATTGGGATCAGGAGACTAATAAGTGTTATTCTGGATATAGTAAAGAGATAATTCTACAATTATGCAAAGATCCTGATGGAGGAAGCAATTATTTTGAAGGAGCACATACTTTTGGATTTAGAAGTTATTCTTCTGCAGAAGATTCTAGCAGAGATTTAAGAATAAGAACTGGTGGAAAGGATTATTGTGGTGATGGAAAATTAATAGAGCATTATTGTGATGAAAAAGGATACATTCAGACTACTTATTATGATTGCCCTAATGGCTCAAAAGGTTGTGCTAATGATGGTGCTTGTGTTATGGGGGAGCCTATTTCTGAAAAAATAACCTGCAAGTTTGAAGATACAAAAAAAGAACAGCAATGTTATTTAGCTGGTTCATGGACTCCTGCTGATGAAGGAACAAAATGGTGCAAAGCAGATTCTGGTCCTGGTTCTTGTGTTATCTCTTACTCTGGATATAAAGGGGAGAAAGTTACATGGAAATCAACATGTGGGGGATATCAATATACAACTCAAGATGGAAATGATGAGGTTATTTATTTTAAGTGTACTGAAGGTGAGACAAATATTTCTCAGATAGAAAATAAGGGTTTTATGTATAGTTATTATCAATGTTATGATGGTTTTGAAGGAAAACAAGGAAGTGAAAGTTCTTGCAAGCCTTCTGATGTTTGGCATAAATATGCAAAAGAAGCTTGTGAAGGACATTGTTATAAAGATAATAGTAAATGTGGGGTTAATACTTTTTCAGTTAGTGGAGAATGTTATTTAGAAGAACCTTCTTGTTCTATTTTAAATTGTGTTAATTCCTATTATGATTATGAGGCTAATGAATGTAAATGCGGCGAAGAAAATCCTACATGTAAAAGTGATTCGGATTGTCCTCAACCAAGTTGTTCAATTATAGATGGAGTTACTTTTTGCCCAGGTCTGAACAAATGTATTAATGGACAATGCAAAATTGAAGAAGAAACTTTGGTTTGTAAGGATTCATGTCCTTTTGAGGGAAAATGTTATCCTATGACCTATAGAAAAGATGGGAAATATTGTTCTGGATCTGGAAGTTTTGAACCTCAGTTAGAAGGAAATGCTGCTTGTGATAATAATTTTGAATGCAAGAGTAATGTTTGTGTTGGTGGGCAATGTGTTAGCCAGGGATTACTCGAGAAGATTATGAGTTGGTTTAAGAGAATGTTTGGTGGACAATAGTTTTCATTATTTAATTTTTTAAGATAATTTTTTTATTAATATTTTTAAACCCTTTAATGTTCTTTGATTAATGAAATACCTTAAATCTGGATTTTGGTTTGTTTATTTAAGTTTGATTTGTGTGATTGTATTTGTATTGCAGAATATATTCAATGGTTTTACAGATATGTTTACTCTTAATTTAAAGGCAATTTATGAGTATCAGATTTGGAGATTTGTTACTTCAATATTTTTACATGGAGGAGTTGTTCACTTACTTTATAATTTATTTGCTTTATTGTTTTTTGGTTTCATCTTAGAAAGGAAAATTGGAAGTTGGAAATTTGTTGGGATATTTTTTATTTCAGGTATTATTGGAAATATTATTGGTGTTAATTTTTATTCTTCATCTCTTGGTGCCAGTGGGGCAATCTATGGGATACTTGGATGTTTGGCTATTATTAATCCATTTATGATGGTTTTTGCGTTTGGAATAATAATGCCTATGTTTATTGCTGCAATTGTTTGGATTATTGGGGATGTAATGGGTGTGTTTGGGTTTGGTTCTCAAGGAACTGGTTATATTGCACATCTTGGAGGTGTTTTTGTTGGAGTTGTTGTTGGAATTGTTTTAAGATTGTTTATTAGAAATGGAACTAGAGATAATGGGAATAGTAGAAAGATTGTTATTGATGAAGGTTCAATTCGGGGTTGGGAAGATAGTTGGATGAGGTGAATAGTAGATAAACATTTGTCTACCTAATCAGAGTAAGTATCGCCACAATTTATCTGAGAAAGTCTTTTTCAGAAAAAGATTTCCATGTAGTTTACATGAGGGAGGTTATAAACATTCTATTAAAATCAATAAAACTCTTACCTTTTCTTCACAACTAAACAAATTTTTAGAAATCCCACATGTGAGATTTAAGATATTTTTATAGATACTAATTTTTACAAATTAATACTATGAAATAGTCATCAAAGTATTATTAGCTAATGTAAGATTAATTAGTTAGAGTATGATTAGTTTTTGATACTATTGCCTTTTTATATTGAAATATGAATCATTCCCTTATAATCTCAGTACACCTTTCTACTATTAACTTCTTTTTTTCTTCATCAAGTTCATCATCTAGTCTAGGATAGAAGATTTCATCTTCAAAGTTTGAATGATTTTTTAATGTTTCTTTTAGCTTTGAAATATTTTCATCTACTTCTGTGTTATCTTCAATTTCACTAATTAACCATAGCATGTCTTTATGGTCTTTTACTAGCTGATTAAGTTCTTCTATTTCTTCATCTGAAGAATTATTGTAGATATCAAATATAACTTTTTCTTCAATAAAAATATGTTTTTCTAGAACCCATTTAAATTTATTAAATTCTTCTGAATTTGAATTTTTTATATTTATTAATAGGAGATTTATTTTTCCATGTTCTCTTAGCATTAGAGTTTGAATTGAATGGTTCATAATAAGCACCTTTATTATAAAATTTGTTAGTAATTGTAGTTAATAAAATTATAGGGAATAACCATATTATATCTGGTTACAAGAAAATTTGAAAAATCTTCTGTACAGAAAATTCTTCTAAAAGAATTTTTTTGTATTGAAGATATTTACTATAATGAAGGTCTACTTTGTTTCTACTTCTTGTTTTATTAGTGTTGGAACTTCTTCCTCTTCCTTTTCCTTTAGAGAGTCTATGAAATAATCAATAAAAATATCCATATCTTTTTCTTCTTCTGCTTTTTGGAATATTTTATATTCTTCTTCTGTTAAATCTTCATCATAACCTCCTCCAAAAGCATCTTTTACTTCTTCTCTTGCAAACTGGACCATTTTCTTTGCTCCTTTCCAACCTTTTTTATCATAGCAATAGAGAACTTTTTCAAGAACATTTTGTTTTCTGAATTCATCTGAAAACTTTTTTTCTTCTGCTTCTGCTTCTTTTTCATATTCTTTATTAAGCTCTTTGTCTATGGATGATGTTACATAGGTTTCAGGTTCTCTTGCTGCTTGATAAACATGGGCTATTTCATGCACTACTAAGGGAAGTATTGCAGGAGCTGATAAAAATTCCAAGTCTGTTCTATTAAAGAACAGTATAATATTATATCCAATATCTTCTGTTGCAGATACAACATCTGAAAAACTCCAGACATCATTATCATAGGGCATTGATTCTTTATCTAAAAGGAATCTTGATGCTATTACATTAACTGTCCATTTTTCTGGGAATTCAAAAAAAGAAATTATGGTTTTTATATTGTTTAGGAAGTTTACTTGGTTCTTTTTCCAGAAGTTCTTTCTATTGTATTTAAGTTCGCTTCTAGCTTTTTTTATCTGCCTTAGATATTTACTGTCTATTATGTTTGGTTCAATAGTTGTTTTCATTTTATTTAGTATTTTTGTTATATATTTTATAGAATATTAATGGTGTTTGATTTTAAATAGGTTTTGGATTATGGGTTTTTTATTAGTAAATTCTTATTATTTGGGATTATAGGGCTTAAAAGAGCTGTTTTTAAGGTTTTTAAAATGTAGTGGTTAAATAAATTACCGGGTTTTTTATGTTTTAGTTTAAAAGTGTTTTGGTTTTGAAAATATGAATTTAATTGAAATTATTAGTTGTTTGAGAACAAAAATTAGAAGATTTATGTAGAGATTGATTAGATATTTAAGATTTTTAGTGTGAATTTGCAAAGTTTTTAATAGCACTTTGTTTTATTAATAAGGCAAATTAAAATGGTGTTAGAATTTTGTCCTGTTTGTAAAGGATTATTGCAGTTGAAAGAGGAAAATGGGAAGAGAATAGGTTATTGTAGTTGTGGTTTTAAAAGAATGGGTGGAATAGAGTTGAGTTCTGTTGATAAAAATGATATGGATAACTTAAAATCAGGTGAAGGTGTTGTAAGTGATAAAAATATTGGAGAAAGTATTGATAAAATATGTAAGAAATGTGGTTTTGATAAGGCAGAGATTAGTGAGCTGCAATCAGGTGAATCAAGTATTTTTATTTATACTTGTTTAAAATGCAAGAGTGTTGAAAGAGAAGTTCAGGGAAGTTCTAAGTTCTGATGAATATGTCTTAGATTTAATTGGTAATGTGTAATCTTATTTTGAGATTCTGAAAGTAAGTTCACTCATTTTATTCGTGAAGCGCATACTCATCTCTTTTAGTTTAATGATTATTAATATGGGTTCTCATTGTATTAGGAAAAATAATAGATATGACTAAGAATATCTTGTTAGTTTTCCTACTGCAAATCCTACTAATGCAGCTATCATTCCTATTAACATTAATTGAATTCCTTTATAGATATAGTTTCCTACTGTTAATTTTGCTTCTACTGCCCCTGTTAGGAATAATGCTATTGCAGACAAGATTAACGAAGCTGTTATTGCTAGATTCATTGGAAGAAAAAAGAAAGCTGTTAGGGGTATGAATGAACCTATTAATGCTGCTAAAAAGACAATTATTGCACTTTTAATCGGATGAGTGAGTTCATTGCTCAATCCAAGTTCATCTTTCATCATTACGTCTTTCCACATTTGTTTATTTGATGTTATTTTCTTTACAATATCATTTAATAATTTTCCTCTGAATCCTTTATTATAATAAATATCATATATTTCTTTTATCTCTTGTTTTGGAATTGTGTTTATTTCATTTTCTTCTGTTTCTTCTTGTTTGTAATAGAAATCTTCTTCTGCTTTTGTTGAAGTATAGGCAACAGCTCCCATTGAAACTGATTCTGCAAATGTTGCTGCTAGTCCTCCGATTATTACAACTTTTATATCTCCTGTTCCTATTGCAAGTCCAAGTATTATTCCAAGAACATTAACAAGCCCATCTTGTCCACCTAGAATAAAATCCTTGAATAAAGATGCTCCTTTGTTATGTTTTTCAATAAATCTATCTCTTTTATACAAACTCTTTTTCATTATTAAAATAAGTTGAATGGATATAAAAATGTATTTATGCACCCACGAAGATTCGAACTTCGGTCATTTTCTCTGTAAGGAAATATTATATCCTGCTTGTAAAAAACATTTTACATTAAATGGGCAAACAGGGATTTGAACCCTGGTCACAGATATTTCGCGAGTTTGATTAGTTAAATTAGTTATTTACTCTAATCTAACATCCCTCACCGCAAACCTGTATTCTATCCAGCTGAACTATTCGCCCAAAATGCTTTTTACTCGAAACTATGAGGGCTTAAAATTTTATTTTACCGTCTTTTATCTTTATTTATGTCTGAAATTGAAAAACCTCTTCTTTTAAGACTTTAGAAATTCTTTTAGAATTTCTAACAGCTTCAAGAATTATGAATTCTTGATAGTGCTCAAGAAATGTAATTTCTTGA
>JAGVWZ010000039.1 GCA_018304045.1 Candidatus Pacearchaeota archaeon
TCGTGGGGGCGTTTAAATCTGATTTAAAGTAATTAAAGAAATGCCCAAAATATGCAGGTTTCTATAAAGATTAAACCCCTTCAAAGAACTTAACAGCAAAATTACAAAAGTCGATTATGATGTTTTTGTCTAAATCAAACTCCTTACGATTTCCTAAATAATTATGAGTATCTGGGCTTATTTCCTTGCCCTGTTTTAATTCTTCATAAGTTATGCATTTTATATGCTTCTTAGAAACAACTATAAAATATGCGTTTTCAAATGGATAATCCCTAGGCAAATCTTCTAATGTAAAAGACTCACTTGTTCTAAACTTAACTTCAACAAAGAATACACTCTTATCCTTTTGAACTACAAAGTCAGGCATTCTTCTTATATTCGTTGCTACATCTCCCCTAACACCCTTTAATAGCTTCATTATTCCAGGAACAGTATTTTCCATACCGTACCTAAAAACATTATAATCCAAGGATAAGAATAGCTCTTCAATCAAAGTTTCAGCAATTCTTCCTTTAATCATACCTTCAGTAAAGCGGCTTTTTTTGTCTGATAGTCCTTCTGATTTATTGTCAGATACATTATCTTTCCCGTTATTTATGGTTTTTTGGCAATCTCTGCAAAGGACTTTATCATAATTTTCTAAAGAATATTCATATACCTTTTCAGGTATATCCTTCTTGCATTTTGAACAATAATAACCCATATAAGTAATCATTTACGCCACTATAAAAATATTTCTTAGTTTTAATTAAATGAAAAAAGGTTGGACAACGTGGACAGCTTGGACATGAGTTAGTATAACAAAGTAATACTTGATTAGATTAAAAATAAGCTGTGTTTAGTGACTACTTAAATCAAATGAAATATTCTCAGAAAAACCTTTAAAGTACTTCTTCTTTGATAAACACAGGATAAAAATGACAATAATTGGTTTTAATAATGAAGATTTATGGGATTGGTGGATAAATAAGAACTTTGGTGTGATAAAGTCTTGTCTTAAAAAAGGTTAGAGAGGGGCACTTGTAGTTCTTGAAGAAATGTCTCCAGAGATTGTTCAGAAAATAAATAAACGAGTAGCAAAAGTCACTTACGCAGATAAGAAAATAAAGGTTCCTACGGGAGTTATTTTTATGGGTTTAAGTGAAATAAGAAAAATTTTTCCAGATTCTGCAGTGAAAACAGTAGAAGAATACTCTTTAGATAAGGAGTTTGTTATTTTAATTCCGGATAAAGAAGATAACAATCTTGTTCATATCGGTACATTTGATTTAGATAATCCACCAAATCCTACTGTAAACGGCACCCTTATTAAAAAATAGAAAACACGACAGCTAACCCTTTGAAGAATTAGCCATCATGTTGCCCCTAGTTTTAGGCTACCAGAATTTGATAATATAAAGAAAAGCAGCATATCTATAAATAGTTTAATACAATGAGATTTATATGGGACATAGTTATGAGGAAATAAGAACAGTAGCAATTGAGTTGCTTTCTGGACATGAAAATCCTAATTATTCTTTAACACAATACGAACATTTTAGATTGAATGTTGGAGGAGTTTTTGCTAGACGTGAAGGTAGAGAAATAGACCCCCAATACCCTCCTTTAGATAACGAAGATAATGAGTTTTTCTTAGAAGTGTTTTGGGATTTATTTAGACAAGGCATAATCACTCTTGGTCTTAACAATAGTAATAGAGAATTTCCATGGTTCAGAGTAACCAGCTTTGGAAAGAAGATTTTAGATGCTATAGTAAACGGAAAAGCAATAAAAATTGAAGGGGGAAATTTTAAGTATAGATAATGAAAATCAATTATCTAATCCCTGTAGTTATAATTCTAGGATTAATTACTCTATTCTTTTTTCCTGAACCCGAAACTAATTTTCTCGCATATGCTGGAACAGCATTATTTTTTATAATGATTGTTATCTTTCTTCTGATTAAGAATAAAAAATGAGGGTATTCAAAAAATCAATTTATATGTATTTCTTCTAATTTATATCCAAGCTTTTTTTATTTATTATTTTCAAAGAAATAATCTTTTTGAAGATAGGTTTTTATAGAATCATTTATTGTATTATTAATGAAAAAGAGTGTGATAATAATTGGATTAATCATCTTAGTCATAGCATTAATTGCCGGAGTGGTTTATTTTATTAATCAAAATAAAAATTCTAATCCTATAGACACAAATTCAAATCCAGAAGAAGTTAATGATTATGTAGGAGAATCAACAACAATAATCCACAAAGATTTTAAAGCAATAATAAAAAATGACTGGTCTGAATCTGAAATTCCTCCATCAACTTATTTTTATCTTCCTCCGGATGTTGCACAAGAAGATGTTAATGCGGAAGTAATTTCTATTGTAGTTACCCCTTTAGGAGAAAACAATCAGTATACTTTAGAGAGTTTATTAGAACAGGGCATTGAAAACTCAAAGAAGATTATGCCTGATTTTGAATTAATAGAAAGCATTGATTGGAATAATGATTATTTCAATTGTAAAAAGATTAAGTTTACTGGAACTTCTGAAGGAGTAAAAAGGAATAGTCTGCAGGTTTTTGGGATTAAATATAATAATCTATATGCAATAACTTATTCTTGTCCTGTTAATAATTGCAATTCATATGGTGTTTATAATAGCTTAGTAGAAAGTTTTGAACCTGTTAAAGCTGAGAGAAAATAGATTCTAAACATTTTTTTAATAATCGCAGTAAATGATGCAAACACTTTTATACTCTCATTCTTAGGTTAATTTATGGCAGAAGAAAATAAAACACAAGAACAGACATCTGAAGAATCTTCAGATAGTCAAACAGAAGAAGAGAAGAAAAAGAAGGAAGAGAAAAAGGAAGAACCTTCTTCTGAGCAACAAAACTAAACTGATACGTTTTGTCGAAATTTTTAATTTTTTATCAGGGCGAATGGAGGGCGGGCTTTTTTGTTTTTAGAAAGATAGTGATAAGTATTAGTTAGTTATACTCACATATGTCCACCTTGTCCAAGTTGTCCAACCCTTTTCTGTATTTATTTTTTACAAAATTATTATTTTTTACGAAAACTATTTTAAGTAGAGAATCTAGTATTATTTTACTATATCTACAAATTTTTGTGGTAGGAAAGGGAGTCTCAATCTTACTTTACTAATAAGAAAATGCGAAGATTTTTAAAAAGTGAAGCTTTATATAGAATTATGCTGGTTTTATCTTTGAGGGGGAACCTAAAATGCAAAATCTAATTGTAAATTTAAATAAAGAAAGGTTAAATCACATATTAACTCTTTATAATCTCCCATTATCTGAATTAGTAATTAAACTCAATAAAGCTAATCTTAAATTAAAAAAACCAATTACAAAAGAAGATATAATCTCTTCTGAGAACAAAATAAAACTATCTCTGCTTAAAAAAATAGACAAAATACTAGGCAAAGGATTAACTTACTATATTGATTCTGCCCCGCCGGTTAAAACAAATGAAACTAGTATTTTTTTCAGAAAAAATCAATTTAACATTGAATTAACTCTTGAATCAAAGAAAGTAGTAAATTTCTTTGAAGAATTAAAATTTACAATTCAGAATCTAATTTCTAATGTCGATGTCAAGCTAAATAGAAAACTAAAAAAATATTCCCTTTCGGAATCTCCTGAAAAAGTAGCACAAGAAATAAGAAGTATTTTTAATGGAATATATGATCAATTAATAAGTTCAAAGGAAATTCAAAAGGAGACATCAGACAGGCAATTTCTTAAAAATCTGGCAAGAGTTATAGAAGAATTCAATATTTTTATTTTTGAACACATAGATCATCCAGCTAAAAAAGAAAAGGTAAACTTTAATGGGTTTTTTGTTAGACCAAATATGATTATTTTATCTGGGCAGAAATATTATAAAAGAGAAATATTTACATTAATCCATGAATTTGCACATTATTTATTAGATGATGAGGAAATTGATCAGAATGTTGGAGAAGATATTGATAAAAAAACATTAATAGAAACATGGTGTAATGATTTCTCATATTTTTTCTTGATAGGTGGTTTTAAAGATGAGATGGATAAACTACAAAACTTTTCTAAAGAAAATAACTTTCATGAAGAATTACTTGAGAGAATATCCAAAAGAACAAGGTTAAGTACGCTATCTTTGTATACTTATTTAAAAATAAAGAATAGGATTTCTCAAAGAGATTATGATAGTATTTCTAAAGAAATTGAACAGGCTATTCAAAAAGCTGAGCTAAAAGAGAGAAAAAAGCAGGATACTAAAAAATTCTTAGCACAAGAAAAAGGAGAAGAGTATAGCCTCATAGTTCCTTTAAGAAAACCATTACATTCCAAATTGTTTATAGATGTCCTTAAAATGAATTATTATAATGGAGATATTGATAAAAATATCATTTGCAAATTTCTAAAAATCAAAGAAGATAAAATAGGAGAAGTACTATATGTCTAAGAAAATAGTTATAGATTCTAATAGTATAATCTCCTTAGTTAACTATTATTCTAGGATAAATGATTCCCATAAATTGAAAGAACTATTTCAAAAGAAAATCAAATCAGGAGATTTAATTGTTCTAGACAAAGTAAAAAAAGAACTTGAAAGTTTTAAAGGAAAAAATAGTGCAATTGACTTTTTTGATGATATTTCTACGAAAAATACTGATTTTCTTTTAACAAAAATAACCAAAACAGAAGAATGGCATTCTGATACTGAAAAATTTATTCATGATGAACCAAACACAATTGAACAACGAAGAAGAGAGTTCTTAGAAAGTGCGGACCCTTTTTTAATACTCTATTGTCTACATCTGAAAGAAAAAGGAGAAGAAGTTATGCTCATTACAGAAGAAAGCTTTAAAGATGATGGAAAACTATACAAAAAAATCCCCCTAATTTGCAAAGAAGAGGGAATAGAATGTAAAAAAATTGTAGATTTATTATTTAACGAATATAATAAAGAAATAAAAATAGGCGTAATTGAAAATTAACTCTACCTAAATAACTCTTTCAGATATCTTCCAGTATAGCTGTTTTTGCATTTAATCAACTCTTCTGGAGTTCCTTCAAAAAGTATTTCTCCGCCCTTTGAACCGCCTTCAGGACCTAAATCTATCACCCAATCAGCATGCTTTATAACATCAAGATTATGTTCAATTATAATAACTGTGTTATGATTATCCACTAAGTTTTTTATTATTCTCATTAATTTGTCTATATCCGCCATATGTAATCCTGTTGTTGGTTCATCCATAACATAAATATTTCCTTTTTTATGGAGCTCAGATGCTAATTTAATTCTTTGACATTCTCCGCCAGACAAGGTGCTTAATGGTTGCCCAATTTCTAAATATTCTAATCCAACATCACATAAAACCTGTAGTTTCCTTTTAATCTCGGGGTTTTCAAAAAAATTCTTAGCTTCTATTATGGTCATATTAAGAACATCAAAAATATTTTTTTCTTTATATTTCAGTTCTAAAACTTCCCCCGTGTACCTTTTGCCATTACATTCATCACATGTTATTTTAACTTCATCCATAAAACTCATTTCATAAGTTATTGTTCCAAGACCTTTACATTTTGGACAAGCCCCCTTTGAATTAAAACTAAATAAAGACGCATTTGATTTAGTTGCTTTTGCAAATTCTTTTCTAATATCATCAAAAATACCTACATAAGTTACTGGATTAGACCTTGAGGATTTTCCTACAGCAGACTGATCTATTATAATCGCTTCTTTGTTTTCTTTCAAGAAAACATCATTAATCAAACTGCTTTTACCAGATCCTGCAACTCCAGTTATACATGTTAAAATCCCAAGAGGTATCTTTGTAGAAACATTTTTCAAATTGTGCAAAGAAGCATTCTTTATTTCAATGCAATCCCCCCATTTTTTTCTATTACTGTTTATTTTATCTTTTTTATTCATGTACTCAGCAGTTAATCCTCTTGATTTTTTTAAACCCTCAAATGTTCCAGAATAAACTATCTCTCCACCTAAACTTCCTGCTTTTGGACCAATATCAATAATATGTTCTGCACGTTTAATCAAAGCAGGATCATGTTCTACAATAAGGATACTATTTCCCTTTTCTTTTAGTTTTATCAGCATCTCAATTAGTTTGTTAATATCTCTTTGATGAAGCCCTATTGATGGCTCATCCATAATGTACATCATATCCACAAGGTCACAATCTAACTGTCTTGCCATTTTAATCCTTTGACTTTCTCCCCCAGACAAAGTAGCTACTGAACGATTCAAAGAAAGATAACTAACTCCTATTTCAATTAGATGAGATAGTATTTGCTGCATTTTCTTAACAATTGGCCTTGCAATATCTCCTTTAATTGTTCCAAGAAAGTCATAAAGATCACTAAATTCTATATTTATTAATTCAGGAATTGTTTTTCCATTCACTTTTACACTTCTTGCTTTTTCATTAATCCTTGAACCGTTACAAGAATCGCAATCAGAATAAACAAAATATCTTTGATATGCATCTTTTCTTGATTTAGATAATTCTTCACTTGCTTTATTTACATAAATTCTCTCAAGTTTTCTAGCAATGCCTTCAAAGTTTTTTGAGTATATTCCTGCCCCATGTTTTTTTTCAATTGGAATTGCTTTTGCATACAAAAGATTATTTAATTCCTTTTCTGAAAAATCCTTTATTTTTTTATCAACATCAAAAATATTTGCGCCAACAATCTCTCTCCAGTTCCAACCTCCAACCTTGTGGTCTGGATGATTAATTGCCCCTTCTCTAATTGTTTTTTCTTTATCTAAAAGCATGTTTACATCAACCTTAATTTGTTTTCCCAGCCCTTTACAGTTTGGACACATTCCAAGAGGATGATTGAAACCAAAAACAAATGAGGGTCCTATGAATTTATCTCCACATCTTGAAAAGAGAAGTCTTAAATAAGTGTACAATTCAGTTGCAGTTCCAACAGTGCTCCTTAGTGTAGTTCCCATTCTTTTTTGGTCAATCACAATTGCAGTAGAGATATTCTTGATTTCTTCTACTGGAGGTTTTGATAGTTTAGGCATTCTTGCTCTTGCAAAAGAAGAGAATGTTTCAATAAGCTGTCTTTGTGATTCTGTATATATTGTATCAAAAACAAGAGAAGATTTCCCAGAACCAGACACTCCGGTAAAAACAACTATCTTGTTTTTAGGAATTTCTAGAGAAATGTTCTTCAGATTATGGGTCGTTGCATTCTTAATTATAATTTTATCGTGATTCATTTTTATAATCCTCAATAAATTTATTTAATAATTGCAGGTTGATAAACATTTAGTTTATTATGTCCACCTTGTCCAAGTTGTCCAACCCTTTTCTATTATTATTTTACAAAGAATTATTTTTTATTCTTACTAAAATTATCTGCAAAAAGAAAGACTAATTAGTTTGAATAGCTTCTATACTGCAACTCCAAAGAATAAAACAAATACTGCAAAATTAGCACCAAGTTTTATTTTTACCATAGTATTATTTAATAATTACAGGTTGATAAAGGTTTATCCTATATTCCATTGTGAACACTTTACTTATAGCAATACATCCAGTATCTATCTTTTTCTATGCTTTTTGTTAAGAACAAAGAAAAAAACAACCCCTATAACGATAATTAGGATTATTCCTAAAAACAAATATTTATTATTTTTAATAGATTTAAGTTCTGGAGAGCTATCAACTTCTTGACTACTTTTATTAGGAGAACCTGCATTATTATTTTCTTCTGATTCCCCTATAAAGCAACTTTGGTTTTCAACTGGTTTTTTCTTCAAATCAACATAACAATAACTTTTTTCTTTGGTGCAATTTCTTGTTTGATTTCCATTTACGCAAGAACTCCAATCAGAACAAATCCAATTAGTTAAACATCCTCCACTTCCAGAAGAAGCGGTTTCAGAAACAATTGTAGTAGTTGCAGGAGTTCCTCTTACTGCAGAATATCTAAGATTTTCAATCTTTATTATTGTTCCTTCATCTGTGCAGTTTATTCCACCAGAAGAATAACTTCCACCTAAACAAGAGGTCATGTCAGTCTCGTTTGTGCCTGTGCATGCAGAGCTAACTTCAGATATTGATGATATTTCTGCATCTTTGACGCATAAAGCAGTAAAGCTATTGTCTGTGAGGTAGAGGGTTTTATTATAATCAGACTGGAGCTGACCAGATAAATTCACAATCAATGAAGTTGAAGTTTTTGTTATTGTAACTTGGCTTAAATCAAGATTTGATGTGCTGAAATTATGACTGAAATTTACCATTAAATTAGTTTGGTCATAAAACAGTATTTCTTGTTCTCCACTAAAAGAACCGTTTGTTGCATTTCCGCCAACAGTAATGTTTAAGGTTGTAACACCTGATATAGTAACATTTGATTCGTTGTATAATAATGGATCAGAACTGTCTGGCAGGCCATCATTATCAGTATCTGCCGGATTAACAGCATAGCTTATAGTTTCAGAAACATTGTAATTGTTGCTTGTTCCATTTCCCCAAGCGTGCCATTTATATGAATATGTTCCGTTGCTTGTAAATGAGTAGCTTGCATTATAGGCATTTCCAGAAATATTTGTTGCTGTTATATTAGTGTTGTTTATTTCTAAAAGTACTGTTCCATTGGTGTTATCCACAGTTACATTAAATAATCCCGTGCCTGAGATTGTCAGTGTTGCATTATTGTCCCAATAATTGCTGAAAGAAGGATAGGTTGTATCTGATTGAGCAGAAATATTAAAGACAGCAAGAGTGTCACCCAAATAACTTACTGTGTAAGCATAATCTCCAGACACAAAAACAGACCAAGCCATATCAAGTGAGTAATCTCCCTCACTGTCAGTATATGTTCCTACAGGGACTGGGTTGCCATGAGCAGAAATATTAAAGACAGCAAGAGTGTCATCCTCAGAACTTACTGTGTATGCATAATCGCCTGAGACAAAAACAGAATGAGCCAAATCAAGTGAGTAATCTCCTTCAATGTCAGTATATGTTCCGACAGGGACTGAGTTGCCATGAGCAGAAATATTAAAGACAGCAAGGGTGTCATCATTTTCACTTACTGTGTAAGCATAATCTCCAGACACAAAAACAGAATAAGCCCCATCAAGTGAGTAATCTCCTTCAATGTCAGTATATGTTCCGACAGAATTTATAGTTACAGCACACACTAATCCAAGCATCACTGATAGAAATAACAAGAGAAATATTCCCAAAATAGATATTCTTTTTGTTTTCACCATCTTTTTATATACTTTAAATACCAATAGTATATAAATGTTTTTTTGCGATTTCATAGTACAAAGTTTAAAATTGTCCCCAAGAATAAAACTACAAATATCAAACCCCGCTTAATTTCATTTTTTTGTTAAAATAACCATGGTTTTGGGGTTAATTGAGGAGCATTTAATTTATATTAAGATTCTTTATTAGTTCATATCCACACTGTCCAAGTTGTCCAACCCTTTTCTATTATTATTTTACAAAGAATTATTTTTTATTCTTACTAAAATTATCTGCAAAAAGGAATACTAAAGATATAGCTATCCAAAGAATAAGATGAATACTGCAAAAATAGCTCCAAACTTTATTTTTAGCATAGTATTATGTGACATCCTCCGTCCACTAAAGTGGACGGCGTCCTTAGTAAATTGAAACCGGACTATGATGCATTTCTTGATTTTCTATATACTTCATTGCCCTTT
>JAGVWZ010000015.1 GCA_018304045.1 Candidatus Pacearchaeota archaeon
ATTTTGAGTTTTATAGTTTCTCTTCTAATTATTTCTCTCTTCAAATTTGTTCACCTCCCTTTTAAGGGAGTGTAACAAATGTTATGAACCTACACACTAGACTTATCAGTAAGTTCTATTCTAAAAAGAATTTTCTGTATCAAGAATACAGACAAGAGACTGAATTTTATTTTTACTCAAACGAAAATTTAAATTGAAGCTTTTAGTAGTTGCATGCTGAAATCCTCGGTGTCTTGGATCTTACACATCAACTCTATCAACGTCGTCTTCTGCGACGGCTTCTGTTGTTTCGTCTTGCGGATGGCTTCGTGCTTAGATGCTTTCAGCGCTTATCCATTTGAAGCGTAGCTGCGCAGCCTGCTCTTAACAACTGCTAGACCAGAGGCTTCGAACCCTGGTTCCTCTCGTACTACAGGATCCTTCCACTCAAACAACGACACACCTAATAGATATCATACAATCTGTCTCACGACGATCTTAACCCAGCTAACGATCCCTTTTAATATGTGAACTCCAGCACCCTTGGCTGCTTGTGCACAGCCAGGATAGGGAGAGCCGACGGCGGTGTAGCAAGCTTCCCCGTCAATATGAACTATCGGGGGAAACGACCCAGTTATCCTTGGGGTACCTTTTCTGCCACAATTGGAATCCATTAAAAATTCTCAATGGTTCGCTAGGCCCATCTTTCAATTCTGCTTTCAGTGTTGTTTTGAAAACAGTTAGACAAACTTTTGCCCTTACACTCTACTCCAGATTTCCGACCTGGATGAGCTTGTCTTTAGGCCCCTCCGATATCTTTTCAGAGGGGTCCCGCCCCAGGCAAACTGCCCGCCTGCTGGTGTCCTCGTAAAGAGTAAGCCAATCTACAAAAGATAAGTAGTATTACATATTGTGAGCCGCCTCGCCGAAACTGCGCGTATTCTCCTACTTATTCTATGTATCCATCATAAATTAGCAACAACAAGTTGCAGTAAAGGTCCACAAGGTCTTAGCTTCCCGTTAGGTGTCTCCGGTCTGTTCACCGGACAATAATTTCAGAAGCTCGTGGTTAGGGACAGTGACAATCTCGTTAAGCCATTCATGCAAGTCGCCATTCAGACGACAAGGTATTACGCTCAATTGATGTTACTTCCCAAAATAAATTTTGGTGATTAATAATTTCTTATTAATTCTTCATATCGCTATGAAGTTCGGACTATATCTTAATTATTATTTTAAATAATAATTCTCAACATGTAGTCTCTGAGGGTTCTAGAATTATTTTTTCTTTTGGATCAAACTCCAAATAATATAAATTAATATTGTTGATACAATAAAAAATAATATAAACGGACCCCAAACAAATCTCCATACTAAGTCAGTAGGTATTATGATTTGTTTCCATCCAATTAAATTACCAATTATTAAACCAATAATTATCGATAATATTACTTTAAGCTTAGTCAGTTTAAAATTCATATTTTATTGAAATATTTTTTATTTAAATACTTTTTATTTAAATACTTTGTTATGACTTCAAATTCATTCTAGTCTTCCCTGCTGATTGTCTCTCCACTTTGATTTTCACTGCCAATTTTTTGGCGAGTACAAAGTTTCTTTGAGATGTTCCAGCATATAGTTGAGTTAACAATAAAATTCTCGCGAACTTTAAAGCATTCAAAACTTCTCTAATAATTTTTCTTCACCTTGCCCCACTTATTTAATATTATTAATTAATAAAATATTAACGAGTGATAGCGAGGCAAATTTATAGAGTAAATCTTGAATGTAAGGCAGTGTAATCCACCTTAAGAGTCTCAGGAATTAGACCCGCCGTTTGATGGGTCTTAGACGCGTTGAAACACGCTTTGAAGCACCACCACTGGGCAGGCTTCACCGGTTATACAAGTCTTTTCAGATTAGCAACCGGCTACGTTTTTGATAAACAGTCGGACCGTCCTTGTTATTGAAATCTACCAATGCATTTCCATTTCTAAAAACACAAAGATAGACACCCCTTCTACCTAAGCTAAAGGGCCAATGTTGCCGAATTCCCTTAACCACGTTAAACTTTCATATCTTAGCCTTCTCAGCTAGGGCATCAGTGTCAAATCTAGGTACAGATATGTATTTTCTATACACAACCTTTTCACTGGCTCCTGGAATCAGCAACTTTTACTTTATGAATTTTTTTAGATCTAAACATTACATTCCCTAATTTTCTTCACAAAGACTTTCTCTCGAAAATTTGCTTATCCTGAAGCGAGTCGTGCACTCAAACGAATTTACATAGTGCAGGAATATTAACCTACTATCCATTACCACTTCCTATTAAAGAGTGACTTAGGTTCTGACTAACCCTTGGTTAATTGTTATTGCCAAGGAAACCTTGCCCTTACGATATTTCGCGATTCTCAGCGAAATTAGTTCTTACTCCTCCCAAGATTCTCATTCCTTCCCGCTCCATTCCTTCTCTCGAAGAAACTTCTCAGCAGAAAAGACGCCTGCTTACCACAATACTTCCACAGAAGTATGTCTATAGTATCGGTATCATGTTTTAGTCCTGTCCATTTTCAGGGCCTCAAACCTCGATAGGTGAGCTGTTACGCTTTCTTTAAAGGATGACGGCTTCTATGTCTACCTCCCCAGTGTCTCAGGTTTAAGACTCCCTTTGATACACTTAACATGAATTTTAGGACCTTAACTATAGTCTCCCTTGTTCGGGTCTCGTGACTCCACCTTACGCGGAGCCACTGTTTCCCATTATTTTCGCCCTACAGTTTCCGAGTTGGAAAGTTGTCCGTAGGAAAAACCCTCTGCAACACCTATCCGTACTTTACACCGTAGGGAAGAATAATGAGACTATACGTAGGCATATTTCAGCAGGAACCAGCCATTGCCAGATTCGATAGGCTTTTCACCCCTAATCACAAATCATCATAGTGCATGCATACAACAATTGTTCAGACCTCCATTTTCCTTTCGGAAAACTTCATCTTGCTCATGATTAGATCATCTGGCTTCAGGTCTCACACAAGTGACTAACGCTATTTCTAACTTGCTTTCGCTTTGGCTACCTAATGTTAACCTTGCCACTTGATTGAACTCCTTGGGCCGTTTTTCAAGACGTACGTTACAACCCTCCTTAGAGGGCAGTAACCAACTGTAACTGTTAGATTTCAAGTCTTTTAACTCTCTTTTAAGAGTTCTTTTCAGCATTCCTTCGCAGTACTAGTTCGCTATCGGACTTAAGCTAATATTTAGGGTTAGCAGTTAATTCTGCCATATTCATGCATCTAATTCGAGATACACTACTCTATTAAACATATCCATATCAGTTGAACCTACGAGGCTATCACTCTCTAAGGCATCTCGTTCCAGAGAATTTTGGTTCCTGATTTAGGACATATAGTTCACCACATCTCTTGCTTTCTTTCGAAAGAGATTCAGTTTGCCCTATTCCCTGTTCGCTCGCTGCTATTAAGGGTATCACATATTTGTTTTCTCTTCCTGCCGGTACTAAGATGTTTCAATTCCCAGCGTGTGTTTTCTTCTCAGATTTATTGCGTTCTCGCATTCGGAAATCTCTGGATCAAATCTCGCATGCAAATCCCCAGAGCTTATCGCAGCTTGCCACGTCCTTCATCACAGCTTAAACCAAGCTATCCGTCTAACAGTATGAGTAAAAATTTTATCTGCTTGAGTAAAACTAAGATTCAGTCTCTTGTCTGTATCATCGAACATGAAATTACAGAAACATTCAAAACTTTTAGTTTTGAAGACATCAAAAATTTATTATTTTTAAGTGTTTTTATTTTCTGTATTTATCCGGCCTTGTATCCGGTATTGTTCTCCACTCCCATCGGAAAATTGTTTTCCCGAAGTTCATCATGTAGTCAACGCATTTCTGCGTTTCTTCGTGTTTTATTTCCCGACGGAAATTCAAATTTTTGTTGAATATGATTATTTTTTATTTGTGTAATGTCTTGTTATTTGTGATAATATAAATGTACTGGCTGCAGTACAATAGGCAATTTGTGCATATTCTTTTTCTTTAGCAATATATTTTATTCCAGCCCAAGATATTAATGCAGCTGCGGTCATTCCATATAATATTTTTTCCATTTTTGATAATTTTTCATTCATTTTATTTTCCTATCATCTACTTGTTTTTTAAATCCTTCCAAGAAAAATTCTCGGAATTCATGTTTTGAATATGATTTTGATTAAACTTTATTTCTAAAAGTTTAAATGGACCTGCCGAGAATCGAACTCGGGTCTCGTCGTTGCAAACGATGTGTTCTACCATTAGACTACAGGCCCTCTGATACTTTACCTGAAAAGCCTAAATTGGCTTTTGATCCATATGAATCCTTCCAAGATTTTTTCTTGGAATTCATGTTTTATAAAATGCCATTAACTGGAATTGTAAAGAGTGTAAATTAGTTGTTTTGTGTTAAAATTTTTAAATATTTTAACAGCCTAAAAATTTCTAATTTAGAAATTTTTTTGATTTTCAAAGCAATTTAATCGATATAAATCGATTTATTTTTTATAGGAGGTGATCCCTCTGCAGGTTCCCCTACAGATACCTTGTGACGACTTAACCTACCTTGTCATACTAAGGCTCGTTTCCGAAGAGCCTCACCAAAGCATAACTCGGTTGGTTTGACGGGCAGTGTGTACAAGAGGCCGTGACATATTCACCGTTCGCTGATAACGAACGATTACTACGGATTCCAGCGTCATGAGGTTGGGTTACAAACCTCAATCTGAACTAAGCCACATGTTAGGAGATTAGCTTCTCTTTTCAGAGTTGCATCTCATTGAATGTGACATTGCCGCGCGCGTGTTGCCCAGGGCATTCAGGCTGTACTCACCTAACATCGTCCCCACCCTCCTCCTTGTTACCAAGGCAGTCTCTCTAATGTGCTCTTTCGTAGAAATTAGAGACAGGGGTCTCGCCTGTTACTTGATTTAACAAGTCACTTCACAGCACAGGCTTATGTCGGCCATGCAACTCCTCTCAGCGTGTCAGGTAAGCCCTTTAGACTGACCTTCATTCTGCTGTCGGTCCTGGTGAGATTCACGGTGTAGAGTCTAATTGAACCGCACGCGTCACCCGTTGTAGTGCCTCCCCGCCAATTCCTTTAAGTTTCGGTCTTGCGACTATACTTCCCAGGTAGCTCACTCTTCGCCTTCGCTACAGCACTAACACCTCTCGAGGAGGTGCTAATGTTTAGTGAGCAGTGTTTACTGCTAGGACTACAGGGGTATCTAATCCCTTTTGCGCCCCTAGCCTTCATTCCTCACTGTCAGATCTGTACTCGCAAAGTGCCTTCGCCATTGTTAGTCCGATGAAGATTAACATATTTAACCACTCCCTTCATCGTACTCTTTGCGTCTTCCAGTCTCTAGCAATGCAGTATCTCTTGCACGCCTCATACTTGAGATATGAGATTTCACAAGAGACTTACAAAGCAAGCTACGAATGTTTTAGACCCAATAATTGTGGATGCGACTTGGACCGCCGGGATTACCGCGGCGGCTGGCACCGGTCTTGCCCAGTCCTTATTCATCTGCCTTTTTACAGCAGATAAAAGTTTTCGTAAAGAAAACACTCTGGCTCGCTCTTTCACTCTTTCGAGCATTGAAGAATTTCCTAAGCTGCTGCACCCCGTAGAGCTAGGAATAGTGTCTCAGATTCCTTCTCAGGGCCTCTCCGCTAAGAGCCCTTACTGATCATCGCCTTGTTAGTCTTTTACACCAACAACTAGCTAATCAGCCGCAGCCCCATCCTTAGGCTCGAGTTTCAAAAATATTTCATTCCAGAAAACATTTTCTATCAAGCCTTATCCTCAGTTTCCCGAGGTTATTCTTGACCTAAGGTTAGGTTAGCTACGTGTTACTGAGCAGTTCGCCTTCCTTTCGGAAGAACTTGCATGCCTAAATATGAACCAGATAGCCGCATCCGCCAGCAGGATAAACTGGATTTAAAAACTATTTCACGACGATAAATCATGAAAAGTAATGATTATAAAATTAATCAATTGTACAACCTCCAAAATTCTGCTTGAGAATACATTACAACTAGTTTGATTACTCTTTACATCATACCTAAAGATGTTCTTAAGGCAATCATTCCAGTTAATGTCTTTAACATTTTATAAAAAATTGATACTAAGTGGATTTATAAAGGTTTCTATTATTTTTAGCATATTTATAGATATATTTTTCTTAAAAAATAGAGGACTATTTTTTTATCGTCGAGGAATTTTTCAAACTACTTTCCATCAATTTTTTAAAATAAAATTTTAATTTATTTTATGATTTAAATTTTTAGAAAAACCGCTTTAAATTCTCCAAATTCACCATCATCAATTGGTTTAATTCTATTCTTTTTAATTAATCTATTAATCTTAGATTTTTCCCCACTAATTATAATATCTGAATATATTTTTTTTAATTTATTAAATTTATATTCTGACAATTCAAAATATTCTTCACTATCCAAGGTCCAAATTAATAACTTCCCTAAATTTTCACTAAGTAAATCGGTTGGATAATTCTTCACATTTTCAAAACCATTATCTTTTAAGTTTATATAAGAATAATTTAAAGAAAGCATATCCTCTGAAACAAGAGATATATTTAAAGGTTTTAAATAATGCATAGCTCCGATAGCAACATGACCTTGAAAAGGATTTATAATAACAATTTTTTCAAAAAATTCTAAATTTTTTATTATTTTTAAAATGCTTAAACTAGAAAAATGAGGCGATTCAAACTCTCTAAGATTATAAGCTGTTTTTAATTTATAGGTTTTATTTTCAAGCTTAAATTGAATCAATTGTCTAAAATAAGGATCTTCATTGTATTCTGATTCTCTTTTAAATCTTATATGATATATAGAATATCCTTTTGCTTTTTGTTCATAAATCATTTGAATATTATCATTGATTATTTTTTCAAAATCGTCTGTTAATTCTTTGACAATTACAACTGCAAAAATTCCATCTTTTTCAAGATGCATTGAAGCATTATAAACAAAATTTCTAAGGCAATTTATTCCAGCTTTTGCAGGAAAATTACATACAATTAAATTAAATTTTCCATTAATACCGTCATAACCAAGTCCAGGAAATGCATTAATTTCACATTTATTCAACAAGGAGTTATGTTTTGTGAACTCAATAGCTAAAACATCCCTATCAATGCAAGTTACTTCACTTTTAGCATATTTCTTTTTTAAAAAAATACCAATTATGCCATAGCCACATCCCAAATCAAGTATTTTTCCATAATTAATTGAAGGATTTTTTCTCAAAGAATTAATAAGCATTCTAGTGCCTAAATCAATATCTGCTGAGCTGAATAGGGATTGATTTACATCAAATACTAATTTTTCTTTGCTAAAATTAAAATTTATTTGTTTTTTTATAAATTCCTTTTCCATATAACAATAACCTTTTAAGCATATTAATATTTTTGTGTCTCTGTCTATAAACAGTAATAAGTATTTCTTAGGAAAGCTTTATAAATCGCTTTCTCAATAAAATTCTATGGTAGAAAAGAAAAAACTAAAAGAAGAATTAAAACTTAAAGACGGAATGAAAAGTCTTGCACAGGAATTAAAAGAAAGAATATTCAAAACAGAATCATTCCAAGAATTTGATAAAAAAGAATCAAAATCTGATTTAAGTGATAAAGAGATACAAGAACTTTCTGAAAAAATTACTGAAAAAGATATTGAAGAAGAAAAAAAGAATGTTGATGGAAAAAAAGAAACACTTATTTCTTTAGAAGATTACATAAAATGTGCAGTTCATTTAGGAACAAAAGTGATAACTCCTCATATGAGGAAATTTGTCTATAAAAGAAGAGCAGATGGTCTTGCAGTTATAAATACAGCAATGATTGATGATATGCTAAGGGAAGCTATAAAATTCTTAAATCAATATGAACCATCTCATGTTTATTTGCTTTGTAAAAGGGAAGCAGGATGGCCAGCAGCTCAAGTTTTTGAAAAAACAACAGGAATCAAAGTTTTCACAAAAAAATATACTCCTGGTGCTACAACTAATCTTATCTTAGACAATTTCTTTGAAGCAGAAATGACTATTATTTGCGATCCATGGATAGATAAAAATGCATTAGCAGACACAGTAAGATTAAAAAAACCAGTCCTTGCTTTGTGTGATACAAATAATTTTACAAGCGGAGTCTCAAAAATAATTCCTTGCAATAACAAATCAAGAAAATCAATTGGTTGCATCCTATTCATTTTAGCAAGAGAATACTGCAAACATAAAAAAATTCCTTTCACAGCAAAAATCACAGATTTCTCAGGTGAATTAGAATAAGAATTTTTTTGCTTATTACAATCTTCTCAGGTAAATTTTAACAACATTCATTTCGTCCCTATCTTTTTATCTTTACCGTATTTTAAGTAAATCCAATACTCCTCTAGCCTAGTAGAACATTTTATAGATTACTAAAAAAATATCAATTCAAATAAGTTCGAATCAATTTAACTTAATTCAAATCAATTTGAATCTAAGCAATAATTTATAAATTATCTATTACATCATATATTATGAAAAAGTTAGTGTTTTTATTTTTAGCCATATTGTTAATTGGGATAGGTTTTGTTTCTGCAATACCCCTTGGGGGAATAGAGACATGTCAAGCAGAATGGTATGGTTATATTTATGATTCGAGTTTAAATTCATGCAAACAAGTTCATTCAACAGGATGTTCTAACCCATTTAAATATGAAACTAAGGTCGATTGTGAAAAAGGCCCAAGAAATCCAGTATGTGGTGATGGTATATGTACTGAAACTGCTTGTATGGCTATTGGATGTCCAATACCGGAAACCAAAGAAACTTGTCCTCAGGATTGTAATGGATCATTAGTAGGTAATGATAAAGATGAACATGGTTGTATTGGAAGTGCAGGATATTCTTGGTGTGAAGAAAAACAAAAATGCTTAAGGGTTTGGGAAGAAAATTGTACTAATTCAAATTCAAAAATAAAAATTCTTCCAGAAACAGCATCAGAAAGAGCAAAAGAAAGATTAGGTGAATTAGGATTTAATATTACATTAAAAGAAGTTCCAGTGTCTATGCCTGGAGATAAACCATCACCAACTAAATTTATCTACGAAGCAAAAGCAGAAAAACAAGTAAAGCTATTTGGTTTTATGAAAACAAATGCAAAAGTTTCAGCAGAGATTGATGCAGAAACAGGTGAAGTTAAGAATATTAAAAGGCCTTGGTGGAGTTTCTTAGCAACTGGTTTTTAATCCTAATGATTAACTAACAAACTTTTTACTTTAATTAAAATAGAATTATTCTGCTTAAAATAAATTATAATATGCTATTAAGGAAATAAAAGATATTAAAGTTATTAGAAATAGTATCCCAATGGTGTGGTTTAATAATGAAATTGCTTCTTTCTTTTTTCCATCTATATATAGCATTACTGGCTTTCCAAAAACCAAAAATCCTGTGATGGCTGCAGAACAAACAAAAAGCAAAAGCATAGCAATTGGAATGATTATTATATCTTTTTTTGAAGCAAAAATTTGAAGAGAGAATATGAATGATACCACTAAAATTATGTAAACAGCAGTTCCAACAGAATCAATAAATGCTCTTTTTATTATTTTATTCATGATTACCGATAGATTCTATTGATTATAAATATATCTAAACTAATTTAAAAAAGAGGTTCAATCACAAGGATAAATCTCGCCCTAATTTTATCCATTTCCAAATCTTTAATAACTATTCATCCTAATTCATCTCATGCAATTTATAGTAGGTTCAAAAGAAGAGTTCATTGATTTTATAAATAATATTAAACCATATGACAATGTAGCAATACTTACTCATACTGATTTAGATGGAATTGCATCTGGAATTTTTCTTGAAAAAATACTTCAATCAAAAAATATTCCAGTAAAACTTCTTAGATTTGGAGATTATAAAAATGATGTTTTAACTAAATTATCTCCAAAATTAAAACATGAGAAGATATCTAAACTATTTATTTTAGACATGGCAATAGATTCACTTGCATTTGAAGATTTTGAAAAACTAAGAAAGGAAGTGGACATATTTTTAATAGACCATCATCCTAAAAATCCATTGTTAAAAGATTTCAAACATATAATAAAAGCAGAAACTTCCAATTGTGCAGCCCAGGTAATAAACTATCTTGGAAAACATTTTACTGATTTTAAAGATGAAGAATGGTTTTTAATTCCTACAATGATATCTGAATTTTCATTTAAAAATAAAGAAAATATTAAACTTATTCAAAAATCCTTTCCAAATATAAATGAAAACAATATATTTGAATCAGAGCCTGGAAAAATTTATGAAATAATTATCTATGGTATAATTTATCACAATGATAGCCTAAACAAAGTTTATGATTTAATAAAAAATAAAGAACTAAAATCCATTGAGAAGTATTATAAAATAATCAAAGAAGAAATAAACAAAGAAATTGATAATCTATGGAAAAAAGCAGAATTCTATGAAGATAAAAATCTATACTTCTATTTTTTTAAACCCAAACATAGGGTAAAGTCAATAATATCTACAATGGTTTCTCTACAAAAACCAGATTGCTCTTTTATTATTGCAACAGAAGAAGGAAGTAAAAATTACTTAAATGTAAGTGCAAGAAATCAATCCATAAAAACAGACATGAATCAACTAATGAAAAAAGGAATTGAAGGTTTAAAAGATGCCAATGGCGGAGGCCATGTTGCAGCAGCAGGAGCAAGATTTCTAAAAAAAGATCTAAATAAGTTTAAGGAAAATTTGTTAAGATAAAAATATTCAATGTCATATTTCAATTATCTTATTTTTCATAGAGCTCAATATCTTAGGAAGATCCTTTGTTTCAATTTCTATTGATTTTTCTGGAACTCCGGGGGAATAAATCCATTTATCATGTTTTAAAACCTCTTGATCAAAAATAATATCTATATCTTCATCATTTCCAAAAGGTGTTGCACAACCAGGAATACATCCTGTTTTTTCCTTTAGTTCTTCAGGAGATGCAAGTGATACTCTTTTGCCTAAAATACTTTTTAATAAATCAAAATTTGCTTTTTTACCCTCTATTGTTAGCAATAGATAATATTTACTATCTTTTGATTTTAAGAACAAATTTTTACTTTCTATTCCAGTTAAATTAAACCTTTTCCTAATACTTTTTGCAGTTTCATAACTTAAAACAGGTTCATGATCACATTCTTTAAATTTAATGTTAAGCTGATTCAAAATTTCTATATTTTTTTCATAAAGTTCCTTTAGATTCATAGAAACACCTATAACCTAGTATTTTTATATCTTTTTCTTAATAATTATTCAAGAACTAAATTTCTTCTTCTACTTCATCAACTACTTCTTCATCTTCAGGAGTAGCCAATTCCATTATTTCCCCTTCTTCTTCAATATCCTTTTCTTCTTTTTCTTCTTCTCCCCCAATTTCCTTATCTGCAACTTTTTCAACTTTCTTTTCTTCTTGCATTTGTTTTTCTAATTTTTCTTTTATCTCTTCTTCAGAAAGTTTCTTTATTGTTTTTCCAGATTTTTTTGGTAAAGGTCTTTTAACAGTTATAGGAAGAACTTCAGATTCCAATTCCATTTCAGCAATTTTCAAAGTATTATAATTAATTTCATCCATTTGTTCTTTTGAAAGTTTTAAAAGAATAGGCGCATCCATTGCAAGTTGTAAACTTCTAGCACCAAGAATTCTTGCAACTTCGTATTTTGTAAATTTATCTTCGAATTTTGACATCATGTTTATTTCCTTCGGAAATTAACAGACTGAGAATTTAAGAAATTCTCAGGATTTCAAAAAACTTGTTTGTTAAAAACGAAGTTTTTCGCTGTTTTTTGAATCGTTATGTTATATATACTCTAAAATATAGGTTTATAAATTATTTGGTTTATCTTTTTAATTTTCCAATTTTCTTTTCTATGTCAGGAAATACCTTATCATAGGCTTTTTCAGCTTCTGTGATTATTTTTTCCATTTCATCACTTGTTATTGGAATAATCCCACCTTTTTGCATTGAATTTATCATTTTATCCTTTTTACCAGCCTGTGAAACAGATAATGTTAATTTAGCTTCAGAAGAATCTTCTTCATTTCTATTTGGATCAAGTAATAATTTATTTCCAATCTTATGAAAAGTCATTGTAAATGGAATATGTTCTGTTAAAGGTAAAGGAGTATCTGTAAATTCTCCATGTACAACACTTTCATTTTCCTTATCATATTTTGGAAATCTTGCCATTTTTAATGCAGCAACAGCACCAATTGCACTTGCATCCATTACATTTCCTTCATCATTTATACAATAAATATCAATCATTATGCTCCACACTTTCTCACCCTCTTTAATACATAATTTTTTCCAATCAACAAATCTGCTTTCTCTAATTCCTCTATCAACAACTCTTGCAACTTCAATTGAATCCATTTGAGGGGGTCCATTTTCATATCTATCTCCTGACATTGGTGAAAATTCCATTCCAGTAATCATTGTACCCTCATCTTCATGATCAGGATAAGGTTCTTGAGTATCCATTTTAACTCCAACAATAACTTCTGTCTTTCCAATTTTAACTCTTGCAGTTCCTTCTGCATTAATACTTATGTTAGTGTCAATTTCAATATCTCTATATTCAAATGGTTTTCGATTATCTAATCTTTTATCATCTTTTAAAAGATCAATTATTTTTTGTCTGTTTATATTTGTTAGTTTCATTGTGAATCATCATCCCAAAATTTTACTTGAATTCTTTTAATATGAGGGTGTAATTTCATGTTTCTTTCAATTTCTTCTCTAACTACGGCTTCTAGTGCTTTTCCAGGAGCAAATTCCTCGACTTGATCTGTTGGTTTTCCATCTCTTACAATAATATTATGACCTTCATAATAAGGAAAAATTTTATCACCTTCTCTAACTAATGTTAATGAATATGAGGTTTTCATTTTGTTCTAATCTCCATTACAATATGATAGTGATCTCTTAATTCTGGACGATTTTCAGCTATTTCTATTAATTTTCTTACTCTTTCAGCATAATAATCTATAACAGATTGAGTTGGCATAACATTTATTTCTGCACTACCTTCTTGAATTATCTCTCCTTCAGCATCTAATAATTTAATAGTTAAATCTTTCATTTTATTTATTCTCGTCTATTTTCTCCCCTTTTAATGCTCTTATTTGATATTGATGTATTTTTTCACAAGCCTGTCTTGCAGCTTCAACAGCTTCTTTAAATCTATGAGTTTGTATTCTTCCATCAAGTTGTAAATGAGTTATTTCCTTTGTTACAGAAGTCATTGTGAATGCAATATCAGTTGCACCTTCACCATCTTCCCAATCTTCTTCAGCTTTTGTAACATCAGCAACAATTTTATCATCAATTTTTCCAATTGAAACAGAAGAAACTAATTCTTTCATTACAACACCTGCTTGAGCAAGAGCCATTGCAGCAGCATTTATCCCAGCACATCTTGTACTTGCATTAGCTTGTAATATCATTATTTCAACATCAATAACAGTTCCAGGAAATCTTTCTAAATCAATAACACTTGCAAGTGCATTTCCAGAGACCATTCCTATTTCCTTGCTTCTTCTGCTTGGTCCGGGTTTTGCTCTTTCAGTAACAGAGAATGGCAACATATTATAATTACATCTCACAATTCCTCTTTCAGGATTCTGCATGTGTGCAGGGTGCAATGGCTTAGGTCCATAAACAGCAGCAATAGCAACTGTTTCACCAAATGCAAACAATGCACTTCCATCAGCATTAGGAATAATTCCAACTTCTGCTTTTATTGGTCTAAGTTCATCAAACTTTCTCTTATCTATTCTTTTTGCATAGGATGTCATTTTAAATTAAGCGGCAGTTTTAATTTCTTTATCAGTTTCCATCAATCCTCCAAATTCATTTAATCTTAATAATCTTGATAATTTTGAGGCAACTCTATTAATATTTCTAACTCTATTCCCGCTTATTCGAATCAAAGCATCATTGTTATTATAATCAATACCAACATAAGTATGCCCCTCAGAATATTCTTTAGAGAAAGCAACACCCTCATCCATCATACTAGCAGGAGTTCCCATTACTTCTGTAATTTCTTCAGGTTTTATCCAATTTTCAAACATATCGTATAAGTCATGATTATTAATTGGAATTTTTGTAGTAAAATATCTTGTTTTCATTTTATTCTATATCTCCCTCATCTAATTGAGTATCTTCGTTTTTTGGAAAATTAGTTCCATAATTATCTGATTGATCTTCCCTATTTTCAGTTTGATATGGGCCCCTGTGTTTAGCATGATACCAACCTGATTGATCATTTGATTCTATCATTTTTTCTCTCCCTTTAAGAAATTTTCTACCTCTGAAACTTTACCTCTTAAAGTGAAGATTTGAAAATTTCTTTTCATTTTTTCTCTCCCTTTAAGAAATTTTCAACCTTATCTGTAAGTCCTGAAACAGCAGTATCTTTTACTATTAATTGAATTGCCTCTTCTGCTTTATTTTCTCCTTCAGCATCACCCTTAATCCATATATAACCATTCTGTCCAACATTAATTTCAGTTTTTGTTGAATCTTTTATTAGATTAATCATACTTCCTTCTTTACCAATAACTCTTGGAACTTTATGAGGATTTATTTTTATTAATCTTCCATCATCAAGTCTTCCAAGTCCCCTTGCCTTTAATGTCAAATCAACTCCACTTTTTTTTACACCTGCTATTTTAACAGCCATTATTTCCCCAATTGCTGCAAATTCATCAAGATTATTCCTATTGATAAATCTAGGACATTCCATTAAAGGTAAGAATGCGCTGTAAGGACCTCCAATATCCATCATCCATCCAGAAAAATTAATATCCTCAACTCTTCCAATAACATTATTTCCCCTTCTAGGTTCAAAAACACCAGAAATAGGAATTATTCTAGCAACTCTTCCATTAATTTCAACTAATCCATATCTATTTGCAACAATATTATTTCCTTCTTTCCTTGTAAAATCTCCTGGCAAAAATTCTTCTCCTTCAGCAATTATTTCACCAGGAACAACTAGTTTTCTTTCCTTCTTAGTATCGAATTCTTCACCAACTATGTTGTTGTCTTCGAAATTTTCTTGATCCTCTGTAAATTCTTTATATGTCATTATTCTTTTACTTCACTAGTTAATGCTGCACCATGTGTTATTTTATTTAGTTTATCGTAAAATTCCATCTGTAATCCAACTGGAATATTTAAAAATGCTTCCAAACTTCCATCCCCAAGCCATTCTTCACGTTCCTTATACTCTTGTATAAGTCCGTAGCATTGACCTGTAAATTGTGGAGGTATTTTTAATTTTATTTTTTTTGTCTCTATTTTAATTGGAATTATCCTTTTTAAACCTTCCACTATTTTAGTTATCTGTTTTTCAACACTAACATTTTCAATTTTAATACCAGCTTGTTTTATTGCACTTTCAAGCATATCCGGAGTATAAGGTCTTCCTGTCTGAGCACTAACTCCATTTCTAGATAAAAAGTCAATAATCTGTTTTCTTCTGTTTTCAAGTGCCTCATCTCTGAATTCTTGAGTTACTTCAATTTCACCTTTTTGCACAATTTTTTGTACAATAGTTGGCAAATCAGTTGTATTAAAAACAAGCATAAGTTCAGGACTTCCAGCCCTCATTCCTTTTTTTAAATCAGTATAAACATAATTATCCCTTATGACATCTGCAATGTTTACAGGAAAACCCTTTTTCAATTTCATTGCATTATCCATATCCACCATTGTCTCAAAATTCAATTTTCCTGATTTTAATCGAGCAATTGTGTCGGTCATATTATGCTACTAAGTCTTCTGTTAATTTAACTCTCATTATTCTTTCCATATGTGAGAGAGCAACTCTAGCTCTTTCTCTATTATCATTTGCCACCATAACTCTTCCTGCATTAGGATAAAAACATCTAGATTCATCATCCACATGTCCTGAAAATTCAAAATATACAGCTGAATCAAATATTCTATAAAAATAATGTGCAGAAGGATTTCCTTCACTTGATTCTATCATAGCAATTCTCATTACTGATTTTCCATCAGCAGCATTATTTAATCTTTCAATGCCATCATATAATGATTGGGGATGATCAGCTATAACTTCAATTCCATTGCGAATAACTTTTGCCATCATATATATTTCTTCATATCCTCTGGTTTTAATCTTTTTAAGTTATCTTCATTCTTTTTTATATAAGCTGCATTAATTCTTTCAACATGAAATTTATCACCTAAAACTTCCTTGAATATTTCAAAAGCTAATTTCAATCCTTCTTCAACTTTCATTTCTTTTCTATGTTTTTTTCTAAGTATTTCTTTTATTTTATCATCGTTTTCACCAATTGCAACAGCATTATATTCATAATAATTTCCAGTTATATCTGAAGTATAAAGTTTTGTTTCATCTCCTTGTTTTCCACCAACAATCAAACTTACTCCAAATGGCCTTACACCAGGATGTTGAGTATATTGTTGTTGAATATCAGCTATTTCTCTTATAACACTCTCAACTTCTATTGGAGAATCATAGGTAACCCTATGTTGTTGACTTATTAATCTAGTATGATTTATCAATAATCTTGCATCACTTATAATTCCTGCAGCACTTGCAATTACATGTTCATCTATTTCATAGATTTTTTCAGCAGATTCAGGAACTATCAATGAGTCCTTAAAACCCTTATCAGCAACAATTAAAATTCCATCAGAACAACTTATACCAATGCTAGCACTTCCAAGCCTTACTGTTTTTTCAGCATATTCAACTTGAAGAATATGTCCGTCAGGAGAAAACATAGTAGCGCTTCTATCATAACCCATTACTTGATGCTGCATGTCAGGTATTTCCATTGTTTTTCCTTTATTTTAATAATAACTTGTTTCAGGCCAAAGAAAATAATAAAGAATTTCTTCTTTGGAACCAAAACTATATTTATATTTTACTTGTTTTTATACAAGAAAATAGGGTTTTTAAATTTTTTGAATCAAAAAACCCATAAAATCATCCATTAAAAGTAGCAATTCACACCATAATAATTTATATACTTTGAATTATTTTAAAATATAGGTAAAAAAGAGTTTACAAGTGTTCAAGATGTCAACAGCTACAGAACCTCCAACATATAGGCAGATTCGTCTTGATTCTTCAAGAGCAACATTTAAGGGAAGTACTGATTTTGATTCAAAAAAAAGGGATTTAGAACTAGTTATTGTTAGATCAATGCCAGATGAAGAGGGAGATGCCTTTGAAAATTTAGTTCTTAGATTAACAGTTTTATTAGTTGAAGAAATGCCAAGTAATCAGGATCCAAAAGCGAGAGTTGGATATGAAGATGTTTTTTCTTTTACTCATGATGGAGATTTTATGGGGCATAACTACAGAGAATTTACAAGAAATAGTCAAGGAGAGAGAAGTTATCCCTCTAAGGGATTCAAGCAAGATGGAGATGTGTCTAAACTGTATAGATATGGGGAAGCAATAAGAGATATGATAAAAAAAAGATCATTGGGCCCAATACTGGATGAACATCCAATAGTGCAGAGATTAAAAGAACATGCTCTTTGGAAATATCCGCCAACTCAACAAGCCTAATTCAATCCCTTCAAAGTTCCACTTACTCTTTTAATTTTAATGTCTTTTTCACTCATTAAAAAACTAGTTCTAATTTTATCAAGTGACCTATGGTTTATTGCAAGTATAATTTTATCATTGCCAATAAATTTTGGACTTGCCTCTGCATATCCAAGAACTCCAATAAATTCCAATATACAATTTTTTATATTTTCTTTTTCAGCATCTTTTCCATTTATTAATAAATATCTTTTCTTTTCTCTGTGTGATGGTTTTAGATTTTTCATAACTAATTTCTAGGTTTTAATTTTTTATTAAATATTTCCCTATATTCTTTTAATTTATCTTTTTCAGGTTTTTTAAATAACATGAATAATATAATTATAATAATCACCGCTATAAAAACTATTCCAGTGATATAAATTATTAATGCCTTATTAACTTCATAGGAAGAATCTTCTTCAACAGGCTTTTTAGCAGGAGTTTCTTTTTTAATTAATTTACTGGAATTATCTATCTTTATGACATTTTCCATTATTTTTCTAATACTTATATTAGCACTATTATTGTTAATTGAAATAAGTTTCAGATAAAGATCATAATAATCCCCTGAAGTTAAATTTATTTTTAATTCCTGCCCAATAACCAGGATAAAATTCATTGGATTACTCATTAAACTGATATTTGCAGAGTAATTATCAAACGAATTCAATGTTAAAAAATGTTCAGATAAATTAAAATTAAATTTTATTTTTTCATTCTTCTTCAATGATTTTTCTATGCCTGAATTTAGTTGCTCTAAATTAACAACATAGGTTAAAGGGATTTCAGTCACGCTTCCGCCTCCACCCCCACCTCCACCACCGCCATTATCATTATTGACAACAACAACTTCTGCTTCAGATGTAGTAAAATTATAAGTTCCATTTGTAAAACAATTACCAACAATATCACAATAAGTAACATTATAATAATAGTCAGCAGAACTTGTTAAGCTGAAAATTGTAATTGAACTAGTTGTAGAATTTACAGCATTTACCGCACTAGAACCAAGACCCTCACTTAAACCATAATTAACAGAATAATTGCAGTTTTCATTAGCAGACATAGAAATTATAGCACTGCTAGAAGATACAGAACTATTCACAGTTTGAAGAACAGGGTCTGTCTTATCATAAAGAATAGTATAATTGTTATTTGCAAAAGATGAATTTGTAACATTATTAAAAACAAGATAATTCCAAGAATAATTTCCCTCTAAAGTAATATTATAATAAATAAATGTAGAATTATTAACACCGCTTATATTTTTTGTTTGATTATAAACTAAAATTCCACTAGAATTCCATATGTAAAAAGTTGCATTTTTTAAATGACTGTCTTCACTAGAAGATACATTTACAGAAAAATTAGTATTATTAATCATATTGCTTCCTTTTTTAATATAAGCAGGATTTGAAGGATTTGTAAGATTTACAGATAAAAGATTCATAATCAATGTATTGTTTGAACTAGCATAAGCAAAATTTCCTCTATTATCACTAGCCAAGCAATTCCATTTATAGGCTTGATATGAAAGAGTATAATTAAAACTACTAGAATTATCAGTTCCGCTTATGTTTTTTGTTTCACTATAGATTAAAATTCCACTAGAATTCCATAAGTAAAAGGTAATATTTTTCAACTGCCAATCACTAGCACTGCAATTAAAATTCTGACTAAGATTTGAATTAATTCTATTATTTATAGGACTGGTTAAATTAACAGAAGGAGAAGTAGCATCTGCAAAAAGAACAGCAGAATAAATATCTATTCTTGAAAAATTTAATCCACTTCCAGAACTATCATCTATATTTTTTCCAGTGATATTTAGCAAATTTTGTATTTCACTTGGAGTTGCATCCCTATTGCTCTGCAGTTTGTATAATTGATTTATAATTGCAAAAGCTCCTGCAACATGAGGGGTTGCCATAGAAGTACCTGAAACAATAGCATAATTTCCAGCACAAGTCCATCCAGCCCTGCAAGATGAAGGATTCCATCTTGTTGAGTTTATACTTCCTCCAGGAGCTAATAAATCAACTAAACTATTTCTATTAGTACTACTCCACATGGCATCTGCTTTAGTTGTTGCTCCAACAGTAGTTGCATTTGTTACACAAGCAGGAGCTGATACTTTTGCAGTCTGACCTTCATTTCCAGAAGCAATAATTACTGAAATATTGTAATTAGTTGCATTATTTATTGCAGGAGTAACTAAACTAGAAACAGGTTGACTATCACAATAACTAGTATAGCATAATTCCGGATTATTATCACAATCAGTACCAAGACTCATTGTTATAACAGAAATATTATAATTATTTGCATTATTAATACACCAGTTAATTGCAGCAGCAACATCATCAAAACTTCCAGAACCAACAGAATTTAATACTTTAACACCAATCATGCTAATATTGATAGCAACACCTGAAATTCCACCACTAGCACCAACAATTCCTGCAACATGAGTTCCATGTCCATGGTCATCTGTTTTAGAACAATTTTCAATGCAAGCCTTGCCAATGCAATCAATTAAACAAGCTGTTTTATTTTTTCCAACCAAATCTGGATGAGAAAAATTAGTTCCGGTATCAACAATACATACTGTTTCTCCAAGCCCGGTTAGATTAAGAGTATTATACTGAAGTTTCCAAGTATTTGATGCATTTATCAATGGAACACTATCTTGTAAAAATGCATGAACTTTTTCAACAGAAAGAATAGAAACTATATTTTCATTTCTTTTTAACTCTTCTAGTTCTTCAGCATTGACTTGCATAGAAATATGACTATCAAATTCATGCCTTATGCTTTCTTCCCCAATATCTTCTTTAATTGAATCTTTTATTTCTTCTTTTTCTTTTTCAATTCTTTCATCAGACTTTTCAGTCTTTATTAAAATTCCAGTTTCATTAGGAGGTTCTTTAATTTCAATAACAATAGTTATTTCCTCTTGTTTTTCAAGATTTTTATAAACACTAGATTCAACCTTATCACCAACATCATTAGAACTAACTAAAATTAGATTTAACAATAATATTAAAATTATAATTATCAGTCCTCTTTTTTTCATTTTATTATTAATTATTTATAACCGCACATTTATTGTTTACGCAACCACACTTACCAACTCCACAATCTAAAATACTTTCACAATCCATTGAACAAATTTTATTTGAACAATCAGGTTTATTCTTGATATTAACACAAGAATCTGCATGACAACAACTAGCAGGAACACAATCCTTGTTTTCTTTACATCCATTAGCAAAATCATAATTTTCATCATCATTTCTAACAGCATAAATTATAAGAGTCAATAGCAAAATTAGTATAATAATTATAACAAGTATTTTTTTATTATAAATCACTTTGAATTTTAATCCCTGTTTTTTTGTTTTAACCATATAATATGTAATAGAAATGCCTATAAAAATATTAGCAAAATACAACTATTTTTTAAGACTGAGAAAATCTTTTTTCGCACCCCGTGGTTTTAACCACGAATAAGAAAAAAGATTTTCGAGGTGATAAAGAACTCGAAAACAATCGGGGTTAAAAAGCCGAGTTCTTTACAGATAGATATTTAAATTATAATACTCTTTATATAATAAAAAAGAGGATATGCTGATTATATGAAAATTTATGCAATAGGCGGTTTTAATGAAGTTGGAAAAAACATGACTGCTGTTGATTTAGGAGAAGATGTAATTATTTTTGATTGCGGATTATACCTCCCACCTATCGTAGAGCTAGAAGAATCAGAACGAGTCTATACTGAAAAAAGATTGAGGCAAATAGGCGCTGTTCCATCAGATGAAATCTTAGATGGTTTAAATTTAAGAGAAAAAGTAAGAGCAATTATTCCAAGTCATGCTCATTTAGACCATATAGGAGCAATTCCATTTTTAGCCCATAGATATAATGCAGATATAATCGGAACACCTTTTACAATAGAAGTTCTTAAAACTCTTTTAAATGAAGAACAACAACACCTAACAAATAGGATGAGAATTGTTCAGCCAAATTCTTTTTGTCATGTTCAAGGAAAAAACAAAAAATATAAAGTAGAATTCATAAATATAACTCATTCAACACTTCAAACATCAATGATAGCACTTCATACAGATGAAGGCATTGTTCTTTATTCCAATGATTTTAAGTTGGATAACAATCCTATTCTTGGAAAAAAACCCAATTATGAAAGATTAAAAGAAATTGGAAAAGAAGGAGTAAAAGTTATGATAGTGGATTCTCTTTATTCAGGAGATGAAAGAAAAACAGCAAGTGAAAAAGTCGCAAGAACTCTTCTTGAAGAAGTAATGCTGACAACCAACAATGAAAAAGCAGCAGTATTTGTCACAACTTTTTCTTCCCACATTGCAAGATTAAAATCCATTGTAGAATTTGGAAAACAATTAAACAGAAGAATAATATTTTTAGGAAGGAGTTTAAATAAATATGTAGTTTCTGCATCAAAAGTAGACCTATGCCCATTTATCCATGATATTGAAATAGCAACCTATAAAAATCAATTGGAAAAAAAACTAAAATTAATAAGCAAGAACAGGTCTCAGTATCTAGTTGTATGTACAGGTCATCAAGGAGAACCAGGAAGTATTATGGACAGGATTTCAAGGAATAAACTGCCATTTCAATTTGAAAATGGAGATCATGCAATTTTTTCTTCATCAGTTATTCCAACAAAAATAAACATAGAAAACAGGGAAAGATTAGACCAAAGATTGAGAAAAAGAGGGACAAGGTTGTTTAGTAATATTCATGTTTCAGGTCATGCTGGAAGAGAAGATCTTAGAGATTTTATCAACATGGTTAATCCAGAACATATAATTCCTGCCCATGGTAGTCATGATAAAATTTCTCCAATGGTGAGTCTTGGAGAAGAACTAGGTTATAAAAACAATAAGAACATTCATTTATTAAATGATAGGCAAAAATTAGATTTATAAAATGGTAATAGAAGAAATAGTAACATCTTTAAAAAATGCAGTAGCTCATGGAGATTCTTTAGAAACTGCAATTCAATTAGCAATTAATTCAGGTTATAATCCTAAAGATGTTAAAGAAGCATCACAATTTGTTTCAGGAAGTGCTGTTTCCTTTTTACAGCCAAGACATGATGAACAATTTGCAATGCCTGCTCAAAAAAGATTTTTTACAGGAAATCCTGTAGGTATTCCAAAGCCAAATATACAAAGGCCAGGAATAAGGCCTTTTTCAGCTCAAGCTCTTCAACAACCACAACAAATGCAATCAAATCAAATGCAACCAGTTCCATCAAGTCAATTCAGTAAAAATCAACAAATTCCACCTAATACAAATCAGCAACAGCAAAATCAAAACAAACCAACACAACAAACTCAACAACAAAATAATTTAGCTCAACAAACTCAACAAACTCAACAACAAAATAATATATTACAACTAACTCAACCATACTCACAATCACAGCAATTGCAAACTAACCAACCATCTCAACCAATTACAAATCAAATAACAAACATAAGACAGGATAGTCAGGCAATAAAACAAAACATAAGTGATGGTTCTGTATATGCCAATGAGAATTCATCCTATAATAATCCATTCACTTCCTCCTCCCAATCCTCCTCACAGTCATTATCAAGAGAACTTGATAATATAAAACCTACAAAAGAAGGTCATATGAAAGAAATTCTTCTTCTTTTAGTATTAATCATATTAATAGGATTGTTAATTTTAAGTTTTGTATTCAAAAATCAAATTCTAGATTTTTTCACAACACTTTCAGGATAAAATGGAAATTTACCAGCCTTCAGAAGATTCTCATCTTCTTTCAAATTCAGTAAAAGATTATTTAATCAATCTTAATAAGAAAATCAATAATATTACTAATATCAATAATGTTAAATATAATAAGTCAAGTAACAATAAATATAATCCATATAGCTTAGCTTCTTTTATTAATCCTAATCACATTAATAATAAATCAATAAATTCTAATAACAACAATAATTCTAACTTATCTGCTAAATTTAAATCTTCAAATCTCATCAACTCTAACAAATCTCCACTATCATCTTCCAATCACATTAATGATATTAAGGATTTAATTAAAATTATTGATATTGGTTCTGGCTCTGGTATTCAGGCAAAAACCTGCAAGAAATTAGGTTTTAATAATATTTTAACATCTGACATAAATCCTAATGTAATAAAATCATTAAAAAAACAAGGATTTAAATCAATAAATTCCAATTTATTTGAAAAAATAAAAGGCAAATTTGATTTAATTATATTCAATCCACCCTATCTTCCAGAAGATAAAAATGAACCCCCAGATTCAAGACATGCAACAACAGCAGGAAAACAAGGCTATGAAATTATAATTAAATTTCTAAAGCAAGCTAAATCTCATTTAGAAACTAAGGGAACAATTCTTTTGTTATTTTCGTCTCTAAGCAAGCCAAATATAATCAAAAAACAAGCCAAAGCCCTAGGCTACGGCCTAAAACTTATAAAAAAACAAAATCTTTTCTTTGAAAAGATTTTCGTATATAAAATAAAGAGGAAACAATCAAAAGCTCTTTTATAGAGCTTTTTGTTTATGAAATAAAAATAAAGAAAAAATAAGAAAAAATTTAGTTTTATCTACAAGCAGTTAAACTTCTATATAATATTCCTTTTTCATTTACACAAGCATAAGCACTTCCATTGCCAGTCATATTATTTGAAGCAATTACTCCTTGAAATCTAGTTAAAGAAGCCTTAACAACTAATTGGTCAAGAATAGTTTCTAATACCACTCCACTAGGAGATCCTGTTTTTATTAAAGTTAAATCTCCCTCTAATTTTGCTAGTCCTGAATAAGGTGTTATTGTAAGACTTCCGTTTTCATTACTTTTGAATACAACACCTCCTGTGTATCCTACTTTAGTTAGAGTTAAATCTGATTCTAATTTTGTATATCCTGACTGCGGAGTTATAGTCAAACTTCCCTCATTGTTTGTTTTGAAAACTGCACCACCAGATTGTCCTATTTTAGTTAATGTTAAATCAGATTCTAACTTAGTAACCCCTGTTCTAGATGATAACTTTAAAGCATTTCCACTTGAGATTGTTCCCTGAACTTCACAAATAGAATCTGCATCACAAGAATTTGCTTTTAGATTACTTTGAAAAATTGCATTTCCAGTTATAGAAGAAGTTGCAACAGATGCAACAACAGCAATAACAAGAACAGCTCCAATTAAGAACCACAAATTAACATTAATATTATTATTTTTCATAATATATTTTTATTTATTTAAACCTCTTTTCATCATCTTTTTACTTATCTATTAATAAAAACAGAATTTATATATATATGTTTTTACTAACTTAATTATTAAACCTTCTTAATTTAAGCATATTTCCAACTACAATTATCCTTAAACATCAAAAATCTTAAGACTTAGAAAATCTTTTTTTCGCACCATCGAAGGTTTTTAACCTCCAAGAAAGAAAAAAGATTTTCGAGGTGATAAAGAACTCGAAAAAATTCGGAGTTTTAACGCCAAGTTCTTTACATTTTTGTGGCTTAAAAATCCATTATAGAGTATATAAATTTTTAAATATAAAAAAATAACCCTATTTTAATACAAATAGGGGTATTATTTTGAAATTCGCACACATAGCAGATAGTCATCTTGGAGGTTGGAGACAGCCAGAATTACAGCTCCTTAATTTAGAATCCTTTAGAGTAGCCATAGATACTTGTATTAATGAAAAAGTAGAATTTATTCTATTTTCAGGAGATTTATTTGACTCTGCATTTCCACCAATAGAAACATTAAAAGAAACTTTTAATGAATTCAGAAAATTAAAAGAAGCAGGCATAAAATCATTCATAATAGCAGGAAGCCATGATTATTCTGTTTCAGGAAAAACATTTTTAGATGTACTTGAAAAAGCAGGATTCTGTGAAATATGCAAATATGAACTTGATGAAGTAAATAATAAAATAATTCTCAAGCCATCTATATTCAAATCCAATTATATCTATGGCTATCCTGGAAAAAAATCAGGGCTTGAAATCCAGGATTTAAGAAAAATAGAAATAAAAGAAGATTATTCTAATTATTTCAGGATTTTAATGCTTCATACAACAATAACTGAAGTTGCTGAAAGTCTGCCCATAGAAACAATAGACCTTTCTTTAATGCCAAAAGCAGACTACTATGCACTTGGACACATACATGTTGATTTTGAAAAAGAAATCAATGGAAAACCCGCAATATACGGAGGCCCAACCTTTCCTAATAATTTCAAAGAACTAGAAGAACTAAAATACGGTTCTTTTTACATTATAACAATAGAAGGATTTACAAAAATAACAAAAAAAGAAATAAAATTAAAAGAAGTAGAATTAGTTGAAATAAACATTGAAAATTCATTAAAAGGAACAGAAAAGATTCTAAATGAACTTGAAAAAAAAAATATTAAAGACAAGATAGTTCTTTTAAAAATATATGGAAAATTAAAAGAGGGAAAAATATCAGATATAAAATTCCAGGAAATAGAAGATTACTTGAAAAAAGTAAATGCTTATTCTTTTTTAAAAAACATTTCTAAACTTGAGATTGAAAAAGAAGGTTTTGAACCTCAAATGCAAACAGGAGAAATGGAAAATGTAGAAGAAATTTTAGTTAAAAGATATGAAAAAGAAAATCCATCTAACTTCAATGAATATATTTTTCCACTTATAGAATCTTTAAGTCTAGAAAAACAAGAAGGAGAAACATCTAATATTTTTGAATCTCGTTTAGTCTCTGAAATAAACAAAGTTATGGAATTAGATTTACAATGATTAATGAATATATAAAAAATAAACAAAGACAAAAAATCCTGGGTTCAACAGTCATGTTAATGACTGTAAATTTAGGAGGTGACTTGTTATGGAACCCTAGGTTCATACGAATATGATCCTAAAAAAACTTTTAATAGAAAATTTAAGAAGCTATGAAAGGCAAGAAGTTAGTTTTCCAAAAGGATCTGTATTATTGTCAGGAGACATAGGTTCTGGAAAAACAACAATTCTAATGGCAATTGAATTTGCTTTATTTGGACTTCAACCAAGCCAAAAAGCCACTGCTCTTTTAAGAAGTGGGTCTGATAATGCAAAAGTTGTGTTAGAATTTGAAATTGAAGAGAAAACAATAATAATTGAAAGAACTCTAAAAAGAGGAAAAAAATCCATTTCCCAAGAATATGCAACAATTACAGTTGATGATGAAAAATTTGAAGGAAGTATAACAGAAGTTAAGGATAAAATCCTAAAATTATTAAACTATCCATCTGAATTCTCTAAAAAAACCAATCTTCTCTACAAATATACTGTTTACACACCACAAGAAGAAATGAAACAAATCATACTTGAACCAGGAGAAATAAGACTCAATGTACTAAGACATGTTTTTGGCATTGATAAATATAAAAGAATTGAAGAAAACGCCCTAATCCTGACTGGAAAATTGAGAGAAAAAATAAGAATAAATGAAGGAATGATTTACGATTTAGAAGACCATAAAGAGCTATTGATAAAAAAACAAGAATATCTTTTAATCTCTAAAGAAAATCAAAAAGTAACTAATGTTAACTATGAAAAAGCTTCTAAAGAAAGAGAAATAAAAGAAGATTCAATAAAAGAAATACAGGAAAAAATAAGTGATAAAAAGGCCTTTGAAAATGAAAAATCAAAATCATTGGTTTTAATCTCTGAAAAAAATCAACAAATAATTGGACTAAAAAATAACATAAGATCACTACAACTGCAAATTGAAGAAGCAAAAAAAAGTTCCTTTAACCTAGAAGAATTTAATTCATTAAATGAAAGAATAAATTTTCAAAACTCAAAAGAAGAAACTCTTCAAAAAGAATATATCCAGATAATAGGTAAAATAAATTCAGAAGAATCAAGAAAAAAAGAACTAGAGACTTTAAAAGTTAAAATAATTGGATTAGATAAGTGTCCGACATGTCTTCAGGAAGTAGCAGAAGATTATAAAAAAAATATTCTATATAAAACAACAGATGAAATAGGATTAACAAAAACTTCTTTAGATGACCTATTAAAATCTAAAAAATCAATTTCTGAGCAACTAGAGTCTATAAAAAATGCAAAAGAAGAGCTAAAAACAAAAAAATCAGCTCTTGAACTATTAAAAATAAAAATGGAAAATCTAATAGAAAAGGAAAAAAGAATATTTGAAATAGAACAGCAGAAACAGCTATTGGAAAAAGACATAGAACTATTATCAAAGCATGTAAGAACAATTGATATCTCAATTTCAGAATTTTCAAAATATGATTCTATGTTTGAAACCATAAGTAAGGAATTAATTGAATCAAAAAAATATGAAAATTCCTGTGCAATAAAACTAGCAGAAATAAATAAGGAAATACAATTATTAGAGCAACAAATAAAAGAAAAAGAACAGGAAATAGAGAAAAAAGAATTATTAAAGAAAAAAATCGAAAGAATAAGGGAAGTAGAATACTGGATATCTGAAAAATTCATAAATCTGGTTTTGTTCACAGAAAAACAAGTAATGATGAGGCTAAAAGATGAATTTTCAAAATTATTTTCAAAATGGTTTTCAATTCTTGTTTCAGAAACTTTATCTGCAAAATTAGATGACGATTTCTCCCCAATAATAGAACAACAGGACTATGAACTGGATTATTCTTTCCTATCTGGCGGAGAAAGAACAGCAATTGCCCTAGCTTACAGACTTTCTCTAAATCAAGTCATAAACTCCCTATTAAGCAACATAAAAACAAGAAGTCTGGTAATACTTGATGAGCCCACAGATGGTTTCTCATCCCAACAATTAGACAAAATGCAAGATGTACTCAATCAATTAGATGTTGAACAATTAATTCTAGTATCCCATGAACAAAAAATAGAAGGTTTTGTTGATAATATCATAAGGATAAATAAAGAGAACAATATAACAAGGATTGAATGAGTATAAGTTCTTATAAATTTTACATGCGTAAAATTTATAAACCCTCTATTCTCTAAATAATTATAAATTCTAAATGAGTTATAAATTATCAAGGAATTTTATAATAAAATGGATGAAGACTTAAAAAACAATATTCTAAAAACAGGGACAACCATACTTGGAATAGTATGTAAGGATGGGATAGTCATGGCTTCTGATAGAAGAACTACTGCAGGATCAATAGTGATGGGAAAGACAGTTCAAAAAACAGTAAAGATAAATGATTATTTAGTTACTTCTGGAACAGGTATGGCTTCTGATATAGAAATGCAAAAAAAAGTTATAGCTGCAGAATTAAAATTAAAAGAATTAAAATCTAAAAAAAGACCATCAATAAAGGAAGCTGCAAATCTTATAGGAATGATGACCTACAGAAACGTAAGACAACCTTCAATGGTGCCATCAATTGTAGGAACACTTGTTGGTGGATTTAATGAAGATGGAACTTTTGAATTATACACAATAGAACCTGCTGGAACTGCCATGAAAGTTGATGACTATGATGCAAATTTTGGCTCAGGAATGCCCTATGTTTTAGGATTATTAGAAAGACAATATGACGAAAATATGGCTGTAAAAGAAGGAGTAGAATTAGCAAAAGAAGCAATAAAATCCTCAACTCAAAGAGATACTGGGAGTGGAAATGGAATCGATGTGTTTACAATAACAAAAAAAGAAATAAAACATGAAGTAGCTCAGGAAATAGCTCCAGAGTATAAAGATATCAAAGGAAAACCCCGAACAAATAGTTTTAAAGATTAAAATAAAATAAGAGGGGTGTTGGATAAATAATTTTATTCAATTATAGTAAATAACTTAAATAACAGGAGATAATATAGTTATTTGCTGGATAGGAAATGACATAGAAAATATACAAAAATTAATGTTATTTCCTATAATTATAAATTAATCAAATTAATAGATAATAAAGACAAAAAATTATAGAGAAGCATAACAAGCTATTCTGCATATATAATTTGTCTTACCTACATTAACAATATTAAAAATATATAAAGTAAAAAAATAGAAACAAAATAACATGTCAGACATTCTAAAAGATATACAAAACGACTTACCTAAAGGTCTAATTAGCAGTGCAAATTTTGAAGGAGCAAACATAGTTCTCTATACAGATGACATTGAATTTTTTAAAGACAATCAAGGAAAAATAAAAGAACTTGTAAACAAGTTCAAAAAAAGAGTAGAATTAAGAGCAGATGAAAAACTTCTAAAATCAGAAGAAGAAACACGGAAATTAATAAAAGATATAATTCCCGTTGAAGCAGAAGTTACAGAAATTTTATTTGATGCCCAAAGAAGCATAGTTGTTATAGAAGCAAAAAAACCAGGATTAGTAATTGGAAAAGAAGGTTCTATTTTGAAAGAAGTTAAAGACCAAACCCTTTGGATTCCAGAAGTTCAAAGAAGCCCTGCAATTCAAAGTAAAATTACAGAAAATATTCGTGCTGTTTTGTATCAGACCAATAATTCAAGAAAAAAATTTCTTAACTCTGTTGGAAAAAAAATCTACAAAGAATGGAATCCTGAAAAAGTAGAAGAGTGGATAAGAGTTACTTTTTTAGGTGGTGGAAGACAAGTTGGAAGGTCCTGTATACTTTTACAAACACCACAAACAAAAATACTTCTAGACTGTGGAATAAACGTAGCTGGAAAAGGAAAAGAAAAATTTCCATACCTAGATGTTTCTGAATTTAAAATAAATGAATTAGATGCAATAATTTTATCCCATGCACACGTTGACCATAGCGGACTTATACCTTATTTATTTAAAATGGGTTATCAAGGGCCTGTTTACATGACTGCTCCAACAAGAGACATTGCAGCACTTCTTGCATTGGATTTTATAGGAGTTGCCCATAAACAAGCTTCCTCACCTTTATTTTCTTCAACAGACATAAAAGAAATGGTTAAACACACTATTTGTTTGGATTACAATGAAGTTACTGATATTGCACCTGATATGAGGATAACCTTATATAATGCAGGCCATGCTTTAGGAAGTTCAATTGTTCATCTTAATATCGGCAATGGAGCCCATAATTTAGTTTATTCAGGAGATTATAAGTTTGACAGAACAAGATTGTTAGATAGGGCAGTTGCAAATTTTCCAAGGCTTGAAACTTTTATAACAGAAGCAACCTATGGTGGAAAAAATAATCTTCTGCCATCAAGAGCAGAAGCAGAAGAACAACTTTTAAATACCCTAAAAGAAACAATTGCAAAAGGTGGAAAAGTTCTTATTCCAGAATTAGGATTAGGAAGAGCCCAGGAAACAATGTTAATTCTAGAAGAAGCAATGAGAACAAACAAACTTCCAAAAGTTCCAATATACATAGATGGAATGATTTGGGATATTAATGGAATTCATACAGCATATCCTGATTTTCTTAACACAAACATAAGAAGAGATGTTTTTCAAGATAATAATCCATTTGTTTCAGATATGTTCAAAAGAATTGGTTCAGCTCAAGAAAGAAAACAAGTTATTGAAGGAGGCTCATGTGTTGTTCTTGCAACATCAGGAATGCTTCAAGGAGGAGCTTCAGTAGAATACTTCAGGCATTTTAGCCAAAGTAAAGATAATAAAATATGTTTTGTCTGCTATCAAGGAACAGGTTCTTTAGGAAGGCAAATCCAAGATGGAATTAAACAAATACAAATGAATGTAGAAGGAAATGAAGAAAATATAGACGTGAATATGGAAGTTATTACAATTGATGGTCTTTCAGCCCATGCAGGAAGAAAAGAACTTCTTGATTTCATAAACAGAGTTCAGCCAAAACCCAATAGAATAATAATCAACCATGGAGAGCAATCAAGATGCTTAGATTTAGCATCTTCTTTATACAAATTACACCACATTGAAACAAATGTTCCTCGTAATTTAGAGACTATAAGGCTAAGATAATTAATATAAATATAAAAGAGATTAAACAGATAAATTTTTAAGGATTAAATTATTAATGTAAACATGGAAACTGAAATAAAAGATTTAAAAGAAGATATAAGAAAGCTAATCATAGATGTAGCAATAATTAAAAATACATTATTAAATGAGACTGAATTAACAGATTGGGCTAAAGAAGAGTTAAAAAAGGCAAGAATGGAAAATGAATCTATCTCTCTTGAAGAGCTATGACATTTAAAATTGAATTCTCTATCCAAGCAACTAAATTTATAAGAGATTTGCCTAATAATTTAAAAGAGAGAATAAAGAAAAAATTTATAGAAATTGCAGAAAATCCTTTTAGATATCTTGAGCATTTTGAAGGAGAAGATTGTTATAAATTAAGAATTGGAGATTATAGAGGCTTAATTGATGTAGATTTTGAAAAAAAGAGATTATTTGTTAGAGTATTTGATAAACGAGGGAGAATATATAAGAGATAAGCCAATATAAGGATCTCGAGACTATAAGGCTAAGATAAAAATATCATGCCGCCTTTTTTTCAGGTTCAGGAACATTTCTTTGTAAAATATTCCAGTAAGCACTTCCAGGTCCAAGCATAACATATCTTATTCTTCCACGTTCATGAAAAGCCCTTGTAGGTAAATGCCTTATATCCCTTCCCTGAGAATCTTTCATAAGAAGTCCATCAAAAGTCCTATAAAAGTCATATCGGGTTTGACTTGCTATATCTGCAAAACTACCATTTGGAGTTTCAGGAACCTCTCCCAGTTTACATCCTAATCCCAGACCTTGCATAATTTCCCTTCTTATTCTATCAACAACTTCGGTTCCATCACTAAACACTCTTTCCAATCTTCTGGCTAATTCATCAACATTTTGTTTTTCTTGATAATTGATTCCAATTAATCTTTGTAAAAGAGATTCTTGTACTCGGCTATCACTTGTTGTTAATAGCTCTTCAAATGAATCTAAATATTCCTTTTGTGCAGGATGAGGAACATGAATCAATCCCCAATCATGAAGAAATAAATCTGCTCTCTTATCATCAGGTAATTCAACATGGGTCCAATAAAATCCTCTTTCTCCATCAGTAAGAATGAACTTTCGACTTCCATCAAAATTTGTTCTTCTCATCAAAAATCTTTCATCTTGGTCTTGCCATCTTAGAATACATTCTGAATCTGGCCAATCATGAGTTCGGCTATATTTATTTTTTAAAGATCCATTAATAACAAAATGAGGTGCAACATCTTTAATCCAATAGGCCCAAGTATTACGAGTTACTTGAAAAGGAGTTTGAACCCATAATTTTTCATCAGTTTCTCTTGCACATTGAAATCTTTGTTCAACCATAAACAATTAGAGATTTATTAATTTATAAGTATTATTATACAAAGAAATAGATGAACATTTCAGATTATTTATGCACTAAAAGCAATTATTTTTACAAATATTTTAAAAGTTCATAAATTCACTTTTCTAAGAATTGATTTAATTTTTGAAGAGCAAGCATGTTTTTATGATGTAGGAAGTATATCTGTTTATTTACTTATCTAAGATACATGGAAGTTTTTCTTGAAAAATCTTCTCAATTAAATTTTGATGATACTAACCTGAGCTAATGAAATAAATGTTCATCTACTAACAAAGAAATACTAATCAAAACCCAAAAAATCTTCTTCTTTCAGGTTCAACTCTTGCAGGAGCAACTCTTTCAATTTCTTTTTCAAGTTCAATTGCTTCTCTTATTTTTCCAAGTTTTTTATAGGATTCAATTAATTTTACCTTAACATGATTTCTCTCATTATCAAAAGTATAGGGCAATAATCTTTCATAAACTTTTACAACCTCAGCATTTCTGCCATTTTTTTCAGCTTTTTCTCCAATTGATTTATACAAAGTAACAACATTTCTTCTTAATTCAAATCTTTCACCTTCAGTTAACATTCCAAATGTTTTTTTAATAACACCTTCTGCTTTTTCATAAAATCCACCCTTAATTAAAAGTTCAATTTCTTTTTGCATTGCCTTTTTCTTTTCCATAGGATTTCCAGTTATCTCTTGAAATTTGAAAATATATTTAATAGCTTCAGGATACATAAATTTATTTTCATATAATTTAGATAATTCCATGCAACAGAATTTTTGTATTTCATGATCTGTAAATTTCTTTAAACATGATTCAAAATATTCCATCTTCAAGAAATCAGACATCTTACTAGCCCTTATTTCAATCTCTTTTTTATCTCTTTCTAAAACTTGCATGGTAATTACATTAATTCCCATCTTTTAAATATTATTGTAGTCTTTTGTATCTGTGTTATCCCATAATTATTTCCTAACGACAAATTAGACACATTCTTTTTTTTCATATTAAATACACTCTTCCCTTCTTTTTCTTTCTTTCGTAAGCCT
>JAGVWZ010000040.1 GCA_018304045.1 Candidatus Pacearchaeota archaeon
ATTATTAATAATTATTTTCTTTTTCAACAGGTTTATTTCTATACAACACTTCACCAGTTACAGAATCATAAAATCTTTCAAATCTAACTCCAGAATTAGAACTTTCTGGAAAAGCATCTCTTTGAGATTCTGGAACATATCTATGTACGGCACCATCAAGAGCTACTGCCCTAACTAATTGATCAACTGTTAACATCTAATAACTAATAATTATCCATATAAAAATATTTAGGTAATAAATTTAATCAAAAAATCAAGCCACTCCTAGCAATCTATCAAGCTCTGGAGTTGTTCTTACCAAAGCATTTCCCTTTTCAATCTCCATTAGAATTATATCAGCTTCTGAAAAACCAGCCCCATTTCTTAAAGATGCACAAACTCTTCTTAAAACATTTGGAGCAGTTGCAAACTCTACTTCATCCAGTAATAAGATTCTACCTTCCTTTAATCCATCTTTCAATTTTTTTGAATCCAGGTTATAATCTCCACACCAATCATATTTTTCCTTTAAATCAGGAGTATAATAAAAATCATAAACCCTATGGGAAAATGAATGTGTTTCTCCAACAAGGCCCCTATTATTAACAACAAATGCCATATGAGTATATTTTTCAGGAGGAGTTCTTCTACCGAAACCATGTCCATGTTCAGGTCTAAACACCAACAAACTAGGTAAAGGCATATCCATCTGTATATCACAATGCACCTGTGCTTCTTTTCGGCTTCCATACACTAACCCACAATTCCTATATGGACATCTATAGGTTGTTTCTTCAATTGGAAATACCATACTAAGTTTTACAATAATTAGTTTAAAAACACATATCTTCCTAGAAAAAATATATTAAAATATACAGGTAAATCCAAAAAATTTAAATACTACATAATACTACTAAGTAGTAAGATGGAAAATATAAGCTTAAAAATGGAAGAGGGATTTGTAAAAGTCATAGATCGAGCTATGAAAAAACATAATTATATGACTAAAACAGAGTTTATTAGGGAAGCTATAAGGGACAAATTAAGGAAACTAGAAGAAAAAGAAATATTAGAGGATAAAGATCTAATGGCACAAATAAGAGAAAGTGATAGAAACATAAAAAAAGGCAAAATAAAAGAATTCAAATTTCAATAAATTTTATGAGCACCTATAGCCTTAATAATTATCTTTTGTTCGTTATCATAAATAACATAAATCATTCTTATATTAGAACCTAACCAGCAACTCCAAATACCATCTAATTTTCCATGTAAAGGATGTGCCCCATTTGCCTTTCTAGGTTCCAACATTAATCTTTCAAGTTTTTCTTTAATATCTAATCTAAATTCAAGATACTCGTTTAATCTCTTCTCAATTTTTGAATTTGCAGTATAAATAGAGTACATCTAAGCACCTCATTAGATTAAGAACAATATAAAATTAATAAAGTTATTTACTCAATAATTTATTTAATATATCAGTAGCTTCCTTACCACTAACCTTGCCTTTGAATTTCTGCATAATTAAACCCATATAACCCCCAATAGAAAGTCCTGGTTTTTCCTTAACAATATTAGCAATTTCTCCTTCAACATCTGCTAAGTCAATCTTCTCAATTTTAATAGCTTCATTAAATGATTTACCTTTTGCAATTTCAGTAAGAACATGCTTAACATCTTGAATTTTAATTTTATGTTGAGTAACAGCAAGAACAACACTTTCAATAACATCATCTGTTAAAACTTCAGAAATATTTTCAATTTTTTCATGACTTGCAATTTCCTTAGGCATTAATAATAAAATCCTAGCAATAAAATTAGCATCAATCGCAAAACCTTCAGAATTAGGGTTTTGCGAGACCCGGAAAAATCTTTGACTAGTATCCTGATCTAAAGATTGAAGATTTTTACGAGGGTTAACCAACTTCAATAATGCTTCAAACACAGGAAGTTTTTCAGCATCAAGTAATGAAATCATTTCATCAGTCAATCCTTTTTGTTTTAATTCTCCTCTTATTTCACTTCTAAGTTTAGGAAGAGTTTTTTTAGCCTCATCAATCATTTCCCTAGAAATTTTAAGTAAAGGCAAATCAGTCTCAGGATACATTCTTGCACTTCCTGGCATTGGTCTTAAAAACACACTGCTTCCATCTTCCTTTGCATTCCTGACTTCGCTATTCAAATTTTTTCCACTTAAGATATTTTCTTCCTGCCTTTTAACTTCATTTAAAATAACAGGAACAAACATTTTAACATCCTGAAACCCTTTTATTTCAATTCTAGGGTGCCCTTCAATACTTATATTAACATCCTGTCGAATAGTTCCAATTCCCCGTTTAACCTTACAACTTCTTAAAACATCTCCAATAAATAATGCAACCTCCTTAGCTTGCTCAGGACTTTTTATATCAGGTTCAGTAGCAATTTCAACCAAAGGAATTCCCAATCTATCTAATTTGAAAATCTTAACATTTTCATTTACTTCCTCATTATAAACTGAGCTTTGCGAAGCTATTACTGATTTTCCATTATCTGAAGATTTGTTAGAATCAAAGATTTGAGAATCTTTTGAATTCTCATTATCTTGAATAATGGACTTGCTAACCGCTCTTGCAGCATCTTCTTCTAAAAAAACAGTTGCTATTCTAACCTTACCATATTCTGTATTGACATAACCATTTCTTCCAATTAAAACAGTTCTCTGAAATCCACTTGTATTACTTCCATCAACTACTGTCTTTCTCATTATTTGACTAACAGAAATAATTTCACAATTCAAAAACAAAGCAATCTGCATTGCAATTTTCAAAGCCTCTTCATTAATTAAATGAGGAGGTTCTTCATCCAATTCAACTAAACAATTAGTATCATAAAAATAATAAAAAAATTCTTTATCTTTAGAAGCTTCATGTTTTGCAGCAACATCCACTTCTCCACTTTCTCCTTTTACTGCGTGTAACTTTCTTTTAACCTCATAAGTAGAATTATCATTTCTAAGAATACTTGGACAATTGCAAAATAATTTATGAGTATCAAGTTGCTGATGTATTTCCAATCCAGCTGTGATTGGAACCTGTTTTCCAATCTCAAGTCCTGCTTTTATAATTACCATATAATTCCTAAGGAAAAAGCATATATAAAATTAATCACCAGGTAAAATCATGGGGTAATAACTCTTCTGGAAGAGCAGCTCTTGAAACCAAATCTCTTAGATAATCAGGCTCTCTCAAACTTTTCCACCTCATAATAGATTCTTGAAAATAAGTCTGATTTAATCCCCCTAATTCAGAAAGCATCCTCATATCGTAAAGATCACTCACAAATCTTAATATCTCTGCTCTTTGAAGATCTCCTGGATTTAGCATTGCATCTCTTCTTAATTCAGAAATGTTTCTCAAACTTTCTCTTACATCTTTATCACGTAAATTATTCATAGCACTCACATAATGTTCATATAAAGGATTTCTTCTAAGGGAATTAACAGTCCTAACTAATTTTGGAACAATAATATCTTCAGAACTTGAAACCACCCAAGTTTTAGTAGTCCCTTCAATTATTTTAGATTTTGCATTTGCCCTTTCTCTTTGAAGAGCAGCTTTTTTTTCTCCAAATCTTTTTTCACTAAATCTAGGAAACTCAATAAAAGAAGAACCATCTGTGTCTGTCCCATATTCAAGACAAAATGCTCCTTGTGATTTTCTATCTCCAACTTCATATCCATGATCTTGAAGATATTCTCTAGCTTGTCTTGAAAATCTTCTAAAATCTTCTTTATTTAATCTCATTAAAACAGCGAGATCAATATCACAAGTTCCCCTTCTACAAGAAGTAGGAAGATAACTTTGAGTTGCAACCCCTCCAACAACAAAATATAGTCCTTTGGAAAATCTATCTCCAGCTAAAGCAGAGATAGCACATAATCCATCCCTTATTACTTTATCATCAAGAGTTTTTGGTTCAAAATCAAGTTTTGTCATAAAAACAATACACTTTTTTTATTTAAAAACCTTTCTATTATAACCACTAAATAGTTACAACTAAATCCCAATAACACCTCTGTTATCGCCACTAAGAAAACCTATATAAACTATATATTTCTTTTTATCCCATGGAAAAAGGGGCGAATCATCCAGTATTAACTCACAAAAGAACAATTGGTCAAAAATCAGCAGATGCTTTGACAAGATTAGCAGGTTCTTGGACATTTATAATAGTATTTATCATATTCCTATTGATTTGGATGGCAATAAATGCCTGGGCAGCAATAGAAAAATGGGACCCCTATCCATTTATATTATTAAATTTAGTTCTTTCCTGCATTGCAGCACTTCAAGCCCCAATAATACTTATGTCTCAGAACAGAGAAGCTCAAAGAGATAGAATAAGGGCAGAATATGATTATAAAGTAAATGTAAAAGCTGAAAAAGAAATAGAAAATATTCAAAAACAGCTGGATAAAATTGAAAGAAAAATTAATTCTAAATAAACTGCACATTTTCATGCTATTCTTATTATCAATATCTACCTTATATTTACACCCCTTTATCATTGTGTAAGCTAACAATAATTCTCTCAAAGTCCAAATACACAACTTTTTTATACATTGTTTTTTTATCTATAGCATGAAACAAAATCCAGAACCAGGAGATAAAGTTGAAATCCAAATAAAGGACAAATTTGAAACAGGAATTCTTTTAGAAACCCATGAGCCAGGAATACAATTACTAAAATTATCCAATGGCTATAACATTGGACTAAAAAAAGAAGATATAAAACAAATTAAATTAATTGAAAAATCAAAAGAAGAAGAAATTAAGGAATTCAAAAAATCAGGAGATAAGCCAATAATTGATTTTATAATAACAGGTGGAACAATATCCTCAAAACTAGATCCAAAAACAGGCGGAGTAAAAGATTTAACAAATCCAAAAGAACTTTTTTCAACCTACCCTGAAATCTTCAATCTAGCAGATATCCGTGTAACAAGTCCATTTATGAAATGGAGCGAAAATATGGATTCAACAGACTGGATAAAAATTGCAAAAATAACAGCAAAATCCTTGAATGATCCAAATGTAAAAGGAGTTATAATCAGCCATGGAACAGATTCTCTTCATTATACAGCAGCTGCATTAAGTTTCATGCTGCCAAACTTAAACAAACCAGTTATTCTAACCTACAGCCAGAGAAGTTCAGACAGAGGAAGCTCTGATTCAAGAATGAATTTAATTTGCTCTGCCCATGCAGCCCTAAGCAACATTGCAGAAGTAATGTTAGTAGGCCATGGAACCCAAAATGATGATTATTGCTATGCATTAAAAGGGACTAAAGTAAGAAAACTTCACACTTCAAGAAGAGATGCCTTTAAGCCAATAAACACAAAGCCAATTGCAAAAATATTTCCCAATGGAAAAATAGAAACTCTCCTGGATTTTAATAAAAGAAATAAAAATAAAATAAAACAAGATGCTGTTTTTGACAACAGAATAGCATTAATAAAGTTTTATCCAGGACAAGATCCAAATATTTTAGATTTTTACAGAAAGAAAGATTACAGAGGACTAATAATAGAATTTATGGGAATAGGTCAGGTTGCAAATAAAGGTAAAAATAATTGGATTCCTAAATTAAAAGAAATAATTAAATCAGGAATGTTTGTCTATGCAGTTCCTCAAACTCTCTATGGAAGATTAGATCCCTATGTCTATGAATCAGCAAGAAGAATTCAAGAAACCGGTGTTGTCTATCTTAAAGATATGCTTCCAGAAACAGCCTATATAAAATTAGGCTGGATTCTAGCCCATAAATCGTGGAGGGGAAGCATTGCAACAAAAGCAAAAATGCTTCAAAACATTGCTGGAGAATTTAATCCAAGACTTGATAGTGATTTTTTATGATAACACTTGATTACAATAATAATTATTAATGATTTTTTTTATAAAATATTCATGAGGAAATTATATTACTATCCAACTTGTCATCTTGAAGGTGATTTTAACAGAGTAATGCATTATTATGCAAGATTATGTAAAAAAGCAGGTAGATCTTTAAAAGATTTTCCAAAAGAAGTAAATTACTGGAATGACAATATTCCAGCACAACTAAAAAGGCAAGATGAAGAATGGGGCAAGTTCTTAGAATGGCACAGAGAACATTCTAAACAAATTGATTGTGTTTTTTTAGAGGGTAAGTGCACTAGAGGCTCTGAAGATATCTATTTAGCATTTAAACAATATACCGGTGCAATGTCTGTTGCTTTGTTATGTATTGCTAGTTCAAAAGGAAGAATGGAAATAACTGAAAATAGATCACTATTTTCTTTTGCACATTTTATTCTTCCAAATCATATATTTGATCCTGAACTCTATGAAATCCCCAATAGAGTAATCCATGAATTGCGTGAAAGATACGTTACTAAGGCAGTAGATAAAAAACTAAGACAAGGGGAAACAGGATTGCTTTTATTTGGGGGCGGACATAGAACTTCTCTGGAAAAGAAATTATCTAAACTTAATCTAAAACTTGAAATTATTGAAAACCAACTTATTGATGAAGAATTTAAATGAATATTAATTAAAATTATATAGCAATCTTTAGTAATTTTTATAAACAATAAATATATTGTATAAATATAAAAAAGAAATACTTAATCATAATCTCTATAATCCTTCTAATTATCATAATCTCACTAACATTAATAATAACAAGAGAGAATGAAGACTCCTGGATTAAAGATTCCAAAGGAATATGGATTAAGCATGGAAATCCATCAAATATTCCGAAAGAAGTTTTAGAACAACAAACAGCTATTAATTGTGCAATGGACCTATATTCACAATTCAAAGGAAGTGGAAAAGAATTCATTTCCCAATGTCTAGGAAAATGTCAGGATTTTTCCATAGATATTGTTAATGTTCCAAGAATTGCAATAGATGACTTACCTAGAAATGAATGTAATGATTTTACAGATAAAATAACTCATCATTTCCTAGAACTAGACAAAAGCGGAAATATAGTAAGAATAGTTTGATAATGAAAATTGTATTGACTTAACAAACTAAATATTTAGGTGATTACACCATTTCAGCACCAAAAAAGCTTAAATAATAGCTAAACTACGACGATAGTAATGAAAAGAGTGTTGTCAGACATGTATTTCTTGGGTA
>JAGVWZ010000041.1 GCA_018304045.1 Candidatus Pacearchaeota archaeon
CAAACCCACATGTCAGAAATCTTTTATGGATTTCTGAGCACTATCAGGAATTAAAAATTCCTGAAGCATTTATGTGTGGGTACAAATCCGAAGGATTTGGTGATTTAAAATTATTCTGCTTTTTTGTTTGAAAGTTCTGAGAATTTTTTAGCACCATGCTTTTTTACTATTGTATTTATTTGTATTGTTTTAGTAGAAACTTCTTCGCCCCTTAATGTTTTTTTAAGCCTCATTCCTTTTCTTTTGTCTTTCATTCCAAAACCAAATGTTAATAATTTTCTATGGTAGGAAGTTCCTTCAAGTCCTTTTTTACCAGGAATTCCTGAAATGTCACTTGTACCTGTTATTATAAGTTCATAGCCGCTTAAATCTTCTGAGATATCAGAACCTTTTATTGATTCTCCTATTACTTTTCCAATTAAATTTTCATTTTCTGATTCTAATTTTATTGTTTTTCCTTTGTCAGATACATTAATTTTAAATGCCATGATAGATGATAATAAGAGGGGTTTTTAAAGGTTTTTATTAATAGTTATTATTCTGGTAGTGGTTTGAATGAGTTTACTCTCTTTAATATACCTATATAATTTTCAGAAAATATTTTTAAAACCGGATTGAGATCTGTTGCTTCTATTGAATCTGGGTTTTCTATAAGTTTTGCGATTTCTCTAGTAGCTGAAGTCGGTAAGTCTGGAAATCTTCTTTCATATAATCTTAATAATATTTCTGTTTTTTTATGAGCCTCTCTTAATTTCATTCTTTTTTCTAACCATGTGAATGTATTTTCTGCTATTATTTCAATTGTTTTTTGTGGAACTCTGGTTCTAGATTTTGCAATATCCATTATTTGTTCAGATAGATCGCCGTATACTCCATTTTCTTCTGATGCTGCAATATATTCTCCAACTGCAGTTTTCATTTCTTCTATTAATTCTTCAGGAGTTATTCTTTGTGGTGAATATTCTGTCATTGAGTTGTTATTTGTAGTTGGTTTAAAAATGTTTTTGTTGATAGTTATTATTTTTTATATAAATCTTTATAATGTGAATTAAGTTTTTTATTTTAATTGAGGTGATTTATGTGTAAGTATATTGTTGTTGTTGGAGGGGTTATTTCTGGTGTTGGCAAAGGTGTTGCAACAGCATCTATTGCAAGGATGATGCAGGAAAGAGGATTTGAAGTAAGTGTTATTAAAATTGATCCTTATATTAATTGTGATGCAGGAACTCTTCGTCCTACTGAACATGGTGAAGTTTGGGTTACTGATGATGGTGGTGAAATTGATCAGGATTTGGGAAATTATGAAAGATTTTTAGGAAAATCTTTATCTAAGCATAATAATATTACAACTGGACAAATTTATAAAAGTTTGATTGAAAAAGAAAGGAGAGGGGATTTTCTAGGTGAAACTGTTTCTTTTATTCCTCATGTTCCAAATGAAATAAAAAATAGAATAAAAAAAGTCTCTGAAGGAAAGGATATTGTTTTGATTGAGATTGGTGGAACTGTTGGAGATTATGAAAATGTTCCTTTTTTATTTGCTATGAAAAGTCTTGAAAATGAACTTGGAAGTGATAATATTGCTTATATTTTAGTTACATATCTTCCGATTCCTTCACATATTGAAGAAATGAAATCTAAACCAACCCAGATTGCTGTTAAATTACTTAGAGAAAATGGTATCCAGCCTGATTTTATTTTATGTAGGGGTAAGAAACGACTTGATGAAATTAGAAAGAAAAAATTAGAATTATATGCAAATATTAAATCTGAAAATATTATTTCAATGCCAGATGTTATTGGTCCTGGAACTGTTAATACTATTTATGTTATTCCCCTTGATTTAGAGAAAGAAGGACTTGGTGATAAAATCTTGAAAAAATTGAATTTAGTTGAAAAAAAACATCCTGATTGGAGTTTGTGGGAAGAGGCTGTTGAAAAAATTTTAGTTCCTGAAAAAGTAATAAGGGTGGCGATGGTTGGGAAATATCTTGATATTGGAGATTATCAGTTAACAGATAGTTATATTTCTGTTAATGAAGCTATTAAGCATGCTGCTGCTAATAATAATTGCAAAGTTGAAATTGAATGGATTGATTCAAAGGAGTTTGAGAGAGATCCTTTTGGTGTTGAGAAATTAAAACATTTCAATGGATTAATTGTTCCTGGTGGTTTTGGTGGAAGTGGTGTTGAGGGAAAAATTAATGCTATTAAATATTCTAGGGAAAATAATATTCCTTATCTTGGATTGTGTTTTGGTTTACAACTTGCTGTTATTGAATTTGCAAGAAATGTTTGTAATCTTAGGGATGCTCATACAACTGAAATAAATTCCCTAACTTCTAATCCTGTTATTGATATACTGCCTGAACAAAAGAATATTAATGAAAAAGGTGGCACTATGAGATTGGGTGCATATAGGGCATTATTGGGTGAAGGAAGTAGGGTTGCTGGTTTATATGGTTTTAATGAGGACTATGAAAGTGGACAGCAAGTTCATAAACCTTTAGAAGTTTATGAAAGTGGACAGCAAGTTCATAAACCTTTAGAAGTTTATGAAAGTGGACAGCAAGTTCATAAACCTTTAGAAGTTTATGAAAGGCACAGGCATAGGTATGAGGTTAATCCTGATTATCATCAAATATTGACTAATAATGGATTGGTTTTTTCAGGAGTTAGTCCTAATGGAAGATTAGTTGAATTTATTGAGCTTCCAAATCATAAATTCTTTGTTGCAACTCAGGCACATCCTGAGTTTAAAAGTAGTTTATTAAAACCTGCCCCTTTGTTTGATGGATTTGTGAAGGCGTGTTTGGAATAGAAGAATTATATTTTAGATAACCTCAATATATTTAAATAATTGTTTTAGAGTTTTTCTATGGCTCAATTAAAAGTAACTAGTGAAGACCTACAACTTTTAAGATTGAAATCTGATTTTGCTTATGAAACTTTTAGGCGTGCTATTGAAACTCCTGAGCCAGGGTTGGTTCAAACTGCTGAATATTTATATCGATATGATCTTGGGGGGCTGCTTGCTAAAGTAACTGTTCTAGCTACAAATGATTTTATGCTTTTAAATAAAAGTGGTAAGCGCGCTAAATTAATTGAAGAATTTCTTCTTCAGTATGCTCTTATGTATGAGGGTCCTAGTATTGGTGGAGATTATGAAATTCAAATCGCTAGAGATTTGAATGATAATATGGGGGGATTAAAGGCTTTCTTAGATGCAGAAGATGATGTTCGAAACGAAGAGGGCAAACTTTTTAGATTAATTCAAAAAAGTTCTGGTGAATTGAGAATTAAGGGAAGATATGATTTATTATTAAATTCTTTAGATTATGTAAGAGCAAAATATAAAATGCCTGCTTCAAAGTAATTTTTATAAAAAAGAAAGAGATATTTATATTCCCCAAGCAGGATTTGCTTTCCTTTTGATTTCTGCAATTTTTTGCAGAGCTTGGATTTCTTCATGAGTAAGGAGGTCTTTATTTTCTTTGAATTGTCTGAATTGAGATTCTGACATGTCTGTGTAAAGATATTCTGTTTCTGCTAATTGTCTTTCAAAATTTACACCTGGAAGAGACATTGCAATTTCTTTTCCTTGGGTTGCTTCTTCAAGTTGGGTTTGATTTTCTTGAATTGCTTTAACATGGGCTATCTGTTCGCCATTTTCATTCATTAAAGGAAGATGTTGTTTTATTTTTCCTGCTTCTACTCTAATGCCAAAAATTGCTGGATTGGAGTTTCTAAAAACATATTGTTTTAGAATTTTTATTTTTGCAACTGTTGCAAGTTGCATTATTCTTTCCCTTCTTATTTCATCTTGTTTTTGCTTTTTCTTTTTTATTAGATCTTCTATTAATTTGTAGATTATTTCATTTTTTAAAATAATTATTTTTTTATCTGCCTGTTTTACATCTTCATCTTCTTCTACATTAAATCCTAGGATTATTGCATCTTCTGGATTTATCTTTAGATTTGTTTCTGCTTTGATTAAGTCTTTTTTGTTTATTGGGCCTATTCCTGCACTTACTATTTGAATGTTTTCTTGTCTTAGAAGAGTTGTAAGTGCTTCTAGACTTCCAAGAGAATCTGCTTTTATTATTATTCCTGTTTCATCTGTTTGAAGTTTGTCGCCAATTTCTTTTTTAAATTCTTTTTCTATTTGTTCTAGATTGTTATTAAAAACTCTAAATGGCATTCCTGGAAGAATTCCTTCTGAATTTATTAATTGCATTCTTATTCCTGTAGCAGCACTTGTGTTTATTGTCGGTTTAAATTTTTTTGATACAGGAAGTATTTCCTCTAGGACTCTTATTTTTGTTAGAATTGGAAGATTGAAACTTGCAATTGCTATTTCATCTTTGGAGGTCAGGATTCCATCATAGAGTATTGCTTCTGCATATTGCATTGATTTTTCTTTTTTTACTTCTAAAATAACTCCTTTTCCTTCTTCTCCAAGATTTAAATTTTGTTTTAGGAATTTTTGAGAAAGTCCGCAGAGCATTAGAATTAATTCATTTATTCCTTCTCCTGTTCTTGCTGAACATGGAACTAGTGCTAGTTGGGATGCAAAATCTGATATTTCATAGAATGGTTTTGCATTAAATCCATGGTGATGCAAACTTCCTATAATTGTTAGTAATTTTTCTTGAAATTCTAGGGTTACATTCATTGCTTGTTTTTCTATATTTTCTTTTAAATCTTCTGAGTTTCTTTTCCATCCTGAAATTTTATCTATTTTATTCAATGCAATTACAAATGGTGTTTTGTTTATTTTTAGAAGTTCTATAACTTCTGCTGTCTGAGGCATTATTCCTTCATTTATATCCATTACAAGAATTGCTAAATCAGCTAGGCTTCCTCCTCTTTTTCTTAGATGAGAGAAAGCAGCATGTCCTGGTGTATCAATAAATAAGAATCCTGGAAAATCTAATTGTATATTTTTACATTTTATTAATGGGCATCTTTTTTTAATGTTTTCAATTGGAACTAGTGTGAAGGAAATTTTTTGAGTAATTCCTCCTGCTTCTGTATCTGCAACACCTGTTTTTCTTATATTATCCAATAGACTTGTTTTTCCATGGTCTACATGACCTGCTACAGTTACTATTGGCTGACGAATAGATTTCATAAATTCTTTAATAATTAATCTAATTTAAAGCTTTGGATAGTTTGTGGAAAGATTATTAAATTGCATTTATCTATGTCGGTATATAAAGGTGATAAAATGAAACTCAAAAACTTCTTAGAATATGTACTCATTGTTATTGGCTTGATTGCTGGAGCTTTTTTATTGTTTATGATCATTAAATCAATTATCTGATAAAATATTTTACTTAAAATGGTAAAAACTTATGAGATTATGAATTTTCTTATTAGGCAGAAATTTTTAAGATATAAGTTTAATTCAATTATAACAATCATTATAAACACCTTCTCTTTTAGAAAATTCAGGTCATACGCGACCCAAATATTTCTTAATTCAAAAATTTAATTTCCCACCTTCATTTACAATATCTATTAATCTTGTGTTTCCAGATTTTTGTGGTCTTTCTTTATCTAATGATATCCATAAAGGTCTTTCTTCTCTTATTCTTTGTCTCAAATTTTCTTCTATTAATACAGGAATATAATTTTTAGGAGAAACAGGACCTGCCTGAATTAATGCCTCAAATAAACTTTGTTGAACAAAAAATTCTAATTCTTCTTCATTAGCTTTAAACCTATATTGTAATACTAATCTTTTTGTAGTAGGAGCATATAAAAGAGACAAAACCTGAAAAGCCCATGAATCTCCTTGTTTTAATCTTTGCCAAAGTTCAGACTTATCTATTGGACAAGATTCATCTTGAACTAACTCTTCATCAATACCATTAACAGATAATCTTTCCAATTGTTTGAGTTTCTCTATCATTCTTGGACGGGGTATTTTTAGTTCTCCGCGGATCAATCTTTTTGCCTCATCTTGAGAAAAAATATATTCACCTACTCTGCCACTTTTATACCTATGATTTACTGGGTGAAGCAATCCTAATTGTTCTCCAACATTTAAAGTTCTGCGTAAATATTGAATATCTGCTCCTGTTTGTTCTGCAATTTTAGTTAAAGACATTCCCCCTAATTCCCCCATTATAACATGTCTAACTTCATCTTCACTTAATTCTTCTCTTAAATTCCTTATCTTTCTTCTAGAAGGTAATCTTAATTCTCCACTGATAATTCTTCTAGCCTCATCTTGAGGAAGAATAAATTCACTAACTTTCCCAGCCTTATATCTGTATGGATGTAATAATCCTAATTGTTCTCCTTGTGCAATTATAATAGCGAGGGTATTAGGTCTTTTTCCAGTTTGGTTTGCTATATCCTTTAAAGAAACTCCTTCACTCTCTTTTTTCAACAATTCTATTATTTCTTCTTTGCTTAAGGTCTGTCTTAATCGGTTATATCTTGTTGGTCCAGGAATATTTAATTCCCCCCTTATCCAACTCTCTGCTTCTTTCCTTGGAATAAGATATCTGTCAGGTATTCCAAAAGGAATATTTGTAACATTAAATGGATGTAACAATCCAAATTCTTTACCTATTTTTATACATTGTCCAACAAAAGTCGTGCCTACACCAAGTTTTTCAGATAAATATGCTGTATCCACTCCTTCTTCTAATGCTCTTGCAGTTCTTTTCTCAATTTCTAACATTCTATCATATTCAAAAGGACATAGTTTATATTGGGAACCACCAAATCCAATCATCAATCTTCTACCCCCATAAACATTGACTCTAGAGAGTCTGATTTCTCCTCTTTTTTTCATCTTCCCATACCTTGCTACCCTTTGAACTTCAGATAAATTTAATCCTGAATTTTTGTTTAAATCTTCTAGAGTGTGCCATTTTTCAATCATAGCTTTTCTTTTTTTCATTCTTCCTAAGATCCTGACAGAATTTTTTAAAGAAACAAAGGGAGTATTTTCTCCTAAAGGATATTCAAAATATTTTATAAAAGAATCATTAAAAGATTTTTTATTAAAGCTTTAGCAAGAAATCCGCCCCTTTCAAGGGGCGGATGAATTGCGTTGGTTCTATTACTTCTTGCTAAAAATATTTATTTCTAAATATCTTATT
>JAGVWZ010000042.1 GCA_018304045.1 Candidatus Pacearchaeota archaeon
ATATGGATAGCAAGAGGAAAAATAGTTCATAATAATAAGATTTTATTTTTTGAATTGATAATCAATTCAAACTATTTGAATTGTGACTCAGCCTGTTTATGTGTGGGTGGCACATTGTTTTTCTGATTTAATTAAAATTGAAAAACATTTCTTATATGCTAGAAATGTTTTTAAAGGATTGAGTTGTTAATATTCTATGATTAAAAAAGAGATTGCATTGATTATATTTGGAGTTTTGCTTATTGGAGCATTAATTGGATTTGTAAGTGCTGCATCTAGTCTTGCAAATGATTTTGGCACTATGTTTGATGAATTTTCAGGAGTAATAAGTGTTTTCTTTTCAAAAATCTTGGGCGAGAGTGCAGATAGTTCTATGTTTTTTCAAAGATGTTTAATACTGCTGGTTGTTTATGGAATTATTTATACTGTGTTAAATAGAATGAGTCTTTTTCAAGGAAGTTCATTTTTATTGTTTTTTACTTCTGCTGCTGTTGCAGTCTTAGGTGTTAAATTTTTAGATGCGGATTTTATACAAGCTGTTTTATTGCCCTATGCTGCTCTTGGTGGAAGCATTGCAATATTCTTACCATTTTTAATTTATTTTATGTTTGTTCATACTTCTGTTAAAGGTACTTTTGGAAGAAGAGCTGCTTGGGTTGTTTTTGCACTTGTCTTTATGGCTATTTATATTTCAAAAGGTTTTGTAAGTGGAGAAGCTGGCAATGATACAACTAATTGGTTTGGGGGAATGTATATTTTTGGAATAATTTTAGTAATATGCGCCTTTATATTTGATTCTCAAATACATATGTATTTTGAATATGGTAAATTAGGAAGAACAATGAGTAATTTCCATCAGGCATCTTATGTAACTATTGTTACTGAACTTGACAAACTTGAAAAAGCTAGGGATGCTGGAATGGATACTAGAACCTATCATGCTAGAAAAAAAGTTCTTATGGAAAGATTAAAAGAGCATGCTTCTGGAATGTAGTTTTTATTTTATTGGTAAGGTTAATAGTTTTTAAGAGGTTATATGGGACTGTTTGTTTACATACTTTTCTTAACTAGATATTTGTTCTTCTATTGATGGTAAATTCAGTTGATATAGTTGTTATCAGATAATTAAATCATTTCAGAAATATTTATAAAGGAATTATACTTTCAAATTGCATGAAGAGGAAAATAAAAAAAGGGAAGTATTTTTTAGCAGTTGCCTTTATATTGACGATTTACTTAGTTCAAGTAGTAGCTGCAGCGAGTATTGTTGATGATATGAATGGTTTTGTTGATGGTGTTGTTGGTTTCATGAATCCTCTTTCTTCTAAATTATTAGGGGATACTACTAGTGGTGAAGAATTATTTGCAAAAGTATTATTTTTTATTATTGTCCTATCTTTGGTTTGGATGGCTTTAAACAGGATTCCTTTTTTTAGTCCTGAATCTGGTCAGCAATTATGGGTTATTTGGGTTGTTTCTATTGCAGTAGCTTTGCTTGCAATTAGATTTCTTGGAAATTCTGAATGGATACAGACGGTTATTCTGCCTTACTCAGCACTTGGAGTTGTTTTAGCTGCTGGATTTCCATTTGTTATTTATTTTGTTTTAATTGAAGTGATGCTTGCTGGTCCTGGATATAAAACAATTAGAAAAATTGGATGGGTATTTTTTGGAGTTGTTTTTATTGGTTTATTTGTTTCAAGGGGAGATGCACTAGGGCAGGCAAGAAATATTTATTTTGTAACAGCAGTGCTTGCTTTTTTAGTTGCTATATTTGATGGTACTTTCCAAAGCATGTTGCATGATATGAGCATGGATAGGTTGATTGGAAATACAAAGGCTAATCAGATTGATGTGCTTAATCGTGAGTTAAGGTTGGCTAATGATGACTTTGCAAATGGTACCTTAACTGCTGCTAGATATCACCAAAAGGTAAGGGGACTTAGACAAAGAATTAAAACTCTGCAAAAATCTTAATTTTTTTAATTTAAGTTAAATCTTATAACATTGAACTTTTTATTTCATATTATTATTGTATGTAAAAATATGGTGCTATGGTTGAAAATGGATGATTATATTTCAATTAGCGATTAAATTAATAACTCTGTTAGATAAATATTTTTAATAATATTTATAAAGGAGTTTTGGTTTAATTTGAGATGAGAAAAAAGTTGTTGTTTAATTGCAGTTTGATATTGTTAGTTATTGCAAGTATTTTTATTTTAAGTGAATTTGTTTCTGCTCAGGCATATAGTCCTTATTACGGAGGAGGTTTTGGAATTTCTGGATTTGATTTAAGATATGGGAGCCAGATGCTTATTGATATGGCTGTTGGTTGGGCAGAACCTTTTTTACAAGTTACTCTTGGAGGATATAATTATACTGGTTATTTATTATTTGAAAAGTTTTTACTTTTCCTTCTTTTAATGAGTATGGTTTATGTTGCTATTAGCAAAGTACCTGTTTTTTCCGGTCAGAAGTGGGTTATATGGACAATTGCAATCATAGTTCCATTGCTCTCTGTTAGGTTTTTGAATTTTGCATGGTTAAACACAATTTTTTTGCAATATCAATTATTAGGTGTTGCACTTGCAGGAATTCTTCCATTTATTATATATTTATTTTTTGTGCATAGTGCTCTTGCTGAATATCCTGTTGCAAGAAAAATTGCTTGGATATTTTTTATTGTTGTTTATTATGGATTATGGTCTACTTCAGAAGTTGAAAATTATGGTTTAATATACTTTTGGACAATGATTATTTCTTTCTTGTTCTTACTACTTGATGGAACAATACATAGATATCTTGACAAACAAAAATGGAGAGATGCAGATATTAGTGCGGTTACTAGTGCGCTTGCAAGACTTGATGGAGAAATTAGGAGACTTGAAAGTGCAACAGGCATTCCTGAGGAGCGTAGGGCAATTGAATTGAAAAAACTTCAAAAAAGAAGATCTGATTTACAAAGAAGAATAATTTGATTTTTTGTTAATGATTAATAATTTATTTGTTGGTATCTGCTATTGGATAATGAGAATATTAAAGTAATTATTTGTATATTAGAATATTCGTGATTAGATTAATGATTTTATATGAGAAATATAAAAATTATTTAGTTATTCTATAGCCGATTATTTCTTTATTATGAAATATAGGAACTTCTTCACCCATTTTTGTTTTATGGTGATAAGCATGTTTTTTGCCTTCTGCTGTGCTCATTACCAGGATTATGCCCATACCAACACAGATTATTCCTGTGATTATAATATATTTAATAATACTTGGATCAAGTTGATTTAGGCCAGGTATTATTTTAATCATGTTGGGGGTTGCAATGAATATTAGTACCATACCTATGGCTGCTAATGCAAATCCAATCATTTTTATGTTCATTTTGTTCCTCTTTCTTATTATAATATAAAAGTGTATATTTAAATATGTTTTTATCTTTTGTTTTTAAGAAGTAATGTGGAGAATCATAAAAATGGCTTATGATATAATAGGAAATATCGCAATATTAAAAGGAGAAGATAAGACAAGAAAACAAAAGTTAAAGGAAGCAAGAGCTTTATTAAGAAAACCCCACATTAGGACTGTTCTTGAAAAATCTACAAATGTCAAAGGAAGATTGAGAACAATAAAAACAAAATATATTCTTGGTGAAAAGACCTTGATTGCCGAATGTAGAGAAAATAATTCTATTTTTAGATTTAATGTTGAGACTTGTTATTTTTCTCCTAGGCTTGCAAATGAAAGACAATTAATCTCTGAAAAAATAAATATGAACGATAGTGTATTAGTGATGTTTGCAGGAGTTGGTGTTTATCCAATTGTTATTTATAAATATAGAAAGCCAATTAAAATAGTTGGAATTGAACTTGGGAAAGAGTGTTGTAAGTATTTCAGGGAAAATTTAAAATTAAATAAAATACCTAATGGAAAAATTGAAGTTGTTCAAGGAGATGTGAAAAAGAAAATTAATGGAAAAGAAAAATATGATGTGGTTATCATGGCTAGACCTAATCTAAAGGATAGTTTTTTGAAATACAGTCTAATTGCAAGTAAAAAAGGAACTAGATTATTTTACTATGGTTTTTGTAGAGATGAAGATATTAAAAAACTAATAGATAATTTATTGAAAGAAGCTAAGGATCTTAATAGGAAAGTAAAATTAAAAGAATATATTCATGCATGTGATATTGCTCCTTATAAACATAGGTTTAGAATTGAATTTGAAGTTTTGGATTAAAATCGTTAGATTGTAAAATGATGTTGATATAAATTCTTATGTCAGGAATTAAAACCACATTCTTTAGAATGTGGTAGTAACTTACAAGTTTTAATTCCTGAGCATCCAAAAAACAAGTGCCTGTCACAAACCCCCACTTTTAAAGGGGGGTGGCACATTATTTTTTTGATATTATAAGAGGAATGTAATTAATGTTTGTAGGATCAATAGGTAAGATTACAGATTATTAGTTAGTAAAAAAGCAAATTAGTAAAAACATTTATAAAATCAGAAATAAATCTGTTTTTATGAAAGAGGCGATAAAATATCCTATTGTTAGTATTGCTAATTTTGCTAAGTACGAGATATTCATTGTTGTTGGAATATTAATGAGTATTGGGGTTTTAATGAAAATGGTTTTTCATTATAATATTGATTCTGATTGGTTTTGGTTACTTGCTGGACTAGGTTTAATGGTTGAGGGAAGTATTTCTCTTGCTAAACAAAGAAAATTTGATAGAAAATATAAGATAATTGAGATTGGTAATGATAGTGAGAAGAAATAGGTTTTTGAAATATATACTATAAACTGCCTTTTTCTGATTGGATTGATTTTGGAGCTTCTCCACCATGCCAGGTGAATCTTGGACGAATTCTTACTGGATATAATCTTTCTGAACTATCATCAAGAATTATTGCACTTCCTTTCAGGTCTGGAAGAGCATTCATTGATTTAGTTATACTCTCTGTTAAATAGTTCTGCATCATACTGTTTAGTGCTGCAAGGTCATCTTTGTTGGTTAATCTATGGGATAATATTATATCTGATTGAGTCATAACATCTCTGTGAATAACTCCTGGTTGCTGGGTTGCAAGAACCATTGATATTCCTGGCTGTCTTCCTTCTCTTAGCAATTGAATAAGTGCATTGGTTGCAGGAGTTTTATCATTCATTGGAAGAAATTCATGGGCTTCATCTAAAAATAACCAGACAAGCGGTATGTCTTTTTTTTCTTGATAGGAAACATCAATGTTATGTTTTATTGATTCCATTTCTTCTTTTTTTCTTGATAACATTCTTTCATCAAATATTTTTTTTGAAATAAGTCCTATTACTAATGCTCTAACATTAAAGACAGATGTTGAAGAATAAACTGATAAATCTAGTATGGTTGTTGTTCCTGCTATTATTAATTCATTTATTGTTGTTGGTTTTTCATTTCTTTTTGCGAATATTTTCCAGGATTTTGCAGCTTCAAATAAAGCTCTTGCTGATTTTTTAGTATCATCACTAGCTTCTTCATCTTTTTTTATTTCTTCTATGATTTCATCTAAATCATATTCTTGTTTTTTAGATAGATTGGACATTGTTTTTTGAACAAGTACTGATATTTGAGAAATCATATCTAATCCAAATATTGCAAGCCAGTCTTCAATATCTAATTCTGATGCGCCTAATGCAAATCTATTGTCTGCTGGAATTCCTCTTTTTTCATATTCTTCAAAATATCCTCCTGGAACCCAAACTTTTACAGGAAGATTTTTTGATTTTAATCCCCATTCATCTAATAATTCTAGTTCTTTTTCATTTTTGTATTTCATTGTCCAGAAAATTCCCATTGTATCAAATATTATTGGTGCAATATTCTGTCTTACTTCTTCTGGAAGGTCTGATAGTTCTTCTGCTATTACGCCAATGCTGTAGGAATTATGGACAATTATATCATTTGCAATGAAATTGTGATTATTTGGGACGCAAATATCATAAACTGTAAAATTTCCCTCTGATAGTTCTATTGAAGTTATTTCATCCCAGAAGATGTCGGATGAATTAGATGATTTTATTTTTGGTGTTGCTATTTCACTCCCTAGTTCTAATGTTTCTGCAGGTTTCCAACCTTTTTTTGTTAGTAATGGATGTTCAGGGGTTAGTTTTATTTCTTTATTAGATTTTAATTTTATTTTTAATAATTTCTTAACTTTTCTAGAAAAGAATTTTGATACTTTTGAAGATTCTATCTTATTTTTATTATTTAAAGATAATACTTCTTTTTTATTATTCTTCAAATTTTTTATAGGTTTTTTTGTGCCGTCTGCTAAACTTATCAATGTGTCTCCTGAAAGACATTTTCCTCCACCTCTTTTTCCAGCTATTAATATAACATGGGTACGTACAACATCAAGCCAAATTTTATTCGACATGGATGTATAGTTGCCCATTGTTACATATCCTTTTCCAAGGTATATTAGGCCTTTTTTTCCAAAAGCTTTTTTATCTGCTTTGTCTCTTCCAAGAATAATATCATATGCCATCTTTTTTATAATAATATAGAATAAGTTCTTTTTAATATTTTTGTATATTATTTAAACTATATATCTTTGATAGTTATATTAGCATATTTAGATTATAGCCTCAATAGATTGTTTATTGATTATTTTTTTGATTAATATTTTAAATTCGAAAGCTTTTTAAAGGCATGATTTCTAAAAATGATATGGAAGAAAATAATAGTCCAGTTGCTGAAAATTCACAAAGTGAAATTCTTAAGAAAATTAAACATAATCCTTGGATGGGTTCTACTGCTGTTTTAGGTGTTATTGTCATTATTCTATTGGCTACTATGTTTTATCCTAATCTTACTGGAAATGTTAGGTGTTATTGTCATTATTCTATTGGCTACTATGTTTTATCCTAATCTTACTGGAAATGTGGTATCTGGCTCTAATGCTGGTGGAAAATTAGTTGACTATCTTAATACAAGAACTGGTGGTGGAGTAAGTTTCATAAGTGCTGAAGATATGGGCAATATATATAGTGTTATGGTTTCTTATCAAAATCAAACTATTCCTGTATTTGTTACAAAGGATGGAAAATATTTTGTTCAAGCTGCAATACCTATGACTGAAGAAGTTGCTCCTATTGATACTCCTACTCCTACTGATTCTCAACCTCAAACTCTTACTAAATCTGATAAACCTACTGTTGAATTATTTGTAATGACTCATTGCCCTTATGGTACTCAATCTGAAAAAGGAATAATAC
>JAGVWZ010000043.1 GCA_018304045.1 Candidatus Pacearchaeota archaeon
GATATGAAAGACAACATATTTTGCTTAAGCAAAATATGCAAATTCAAACTATAAAGAAATTATATTTCCCAAAAATAATCAGTTAATCGGAGATACTGTCATCACCAATACCTTTATAAATATGAAATTATCAGATTTATTAGAAGTATAGGCATAATTAAGACAACTTAAGGAGTTCTATATCATTTTAACGGAGGATATATACATGGAAGGATTTAGACGAGGCGGCCCAAGAAGAAGCGGCGGATTCGGCGGAGGCGGTGGATTCAGAAGAAGCTTTGATAGCGGACCTAGAGAAATGCATAAGGCAGTTTGTGCTGAGTGTAAGCAAGAATGCGAAGTACCATTCAAGCCAACACAAGACAGACCGGTTTTTTGTAAAGAATGTTTTGCAAAAAGAAAACCAAGATTTGATTAGTTAAATAACTAACAAATATTTTATTTATTTTTTTATTTATTAACATATATAACAAAGAAGGGATTAAAAAGAGAATCACAAAGAATTCTAGGTATGATTTTAAGTACAATAGTTCTTATTATTAATTACTGCTGCATTCCAAAGCTATTCAATTTTTGGAAATTTTTACTATAAATTTCTCAATGATATTTTATCATTATTAATAGTATTCTATGGAGTTAGTAATAGTTTTTTAGTTAGACGATTAATTAGGAAGTATCCCTATTTAGTATAGTCAAGATTAGTTTTTAGAATCATACTTCACAAAATATGTAGGAAGTAATTGTTCATAGGAAGGCCCTGTGTTTGTTAAAGGATCATCATATGCTCGCTCAAGAATACCTAGACTGTCATCAGGATAAAGTCCCGGTGTTCCAGGTGGATCACAAAAATAAGCAATACTTCCATTAAAACAAATATAGGTGTCAACAGGAATCTGATAACAATAACTCTCATTATTGCATGCTTTTGAAATCTTGTAAGCAATAAACTTATCAAGATTATTTAATAATTCATTTTTTGTTTCCTGAGATACATTATTAAGATTTTGAATATAAGATAAATATTTTCTTGCACTTCCATTTGTCATCTTGTCATTTATTGATGCAAATGAAACTCCAACACCATTCCCCAATGCAAAATTATTATATTCTGCTTTTCCTGTTTGTACATGATTCATTCCAACAATAATCAAAAAATCATCACTATTATTTTTTAATTGAATTGGAATAGGACTTCCTTGATTATCCGGATATGCATACATTGCATCCTGATCATCACCAAGACAAGATATTCCCAATCTTACACAGGTTTCAAAAATAGCAAGAGAACCTAATAATTCTTTAACAGTAAAATTTTCAATTCGATTATTATGAGTTTCAGCAAGTTTGACAGCTTGTAAAAGAGTATCTAAAGAATCTTGAAAACCTATTTCACTAATATTTGTATTTTTATTAGGTCCTTTTTCAAAACTAAACTTTTTAGAAAACCAATTTTCATTGCCATTAGGAACAATCCTTAAAACAGTTAAAGGAGGATTTGATGTATATTGTTCTTTTAAAGTTTCATTTTCAATATAAGCAATTCTATTCTGTAACTGGAAATCATCAGACTCATTTTTATATCCCATATGTAATTTATTATATGGAACTTTTATTGTATTTATGATGTTTGAATTAATTCCATATTTGGGAAGAATATTTTTCTTTAATTCATTTATAATTTTTTCATCTATAGTTTTATCAGCAGTAATAACAATTACAAAAGCACCATCAAAGTTTCCACTTGATTTTTTTGATGTATTAATTGTTTCATCATTTAAAGGTGGATTATAATCAAAAGAAGCCCAATAAGGAAATCTATTTGGATTTGATAAAATACTATTACTTGATTCACCAACCCCCAACATTTTTAAAAAAATTTGATTTACCATTTTAGGAATAATCTTTTGATTTTTAACATCTCTAAAAAACATATAAGGAATATAGCTAAAAAACTTAGATTTAGGTGGAGTTATCCCTATTATTACAATAGCTTCATCACTTCTCATTCTAAAATTTGTAGAAAGATTTGAATCTGGAACCATAAAATTATCTTGCATAGTATATTTGTCTTTAGGATTTATTGGAGCAAGAAGAAAGCCATAGGGAGTAACAGGATTAGGCCCACTACAGCCATTTATAGTATTTATTGCATTAACACAATCCTTTATTCCATAATAATAGATTTGACCTGGCTTTACCCAATAATTCTTTGAAAAAGTGTTATTTAAATCACTTGAAACTTGTTTCATTGTCTCAAATGAAATATTTTCATCAACACTTGAAATTGTAGAGATAACATTTCCAGTAATTCTATTATTCATAGAATACACAAATAAAACTGCTAAGATAAACCCTATGACTATTAATAAAATTAAAATAATTCCAATCCAATTTCCTCTTCTTTTCATAGCATTAATAATATAGTTCCCTTTAAAATAGTTTCTAATCTATGTATTACCAAGGATTCTGAAGTAACTAATAATCATAAACTCTTTAAAAAAGACATTAACTTTCTAAAATTTATCATTATCTTATATAAAAATAAAGTCATGCATATTCAATAAGTGTATAGTTTGATTGATTAAATACCTGATGCTTAAAGAACTAATAATAATTTTTTGGAAAAATAATCTCAGACAGAGTCAGATTATATTTTCATAAATAATTTCAGAAATGTAAATATTTCTAGTCCATTACAAATTGAGCTCTTGCAACAATATCTTCATTTTCTTCTTTTATTGATTTATAGACACCAACAAATCTCTCTTTACAAAATACGCAAAACAAATCTTTATTTAATTTATTATTAATTAAATCTTCTTTCATTAAAGGTTTTCCATGCAAAAGTTTATTCAAACTTCCTTCTTTAATATCTACTCTTGAAAGTATTGTTTGTATTATCTCAGCAGGAATTAGTATTTTTCTTAATTCATTTTCATTTTCATTTTCATAATCCTTAAATGCTTTTTCAATATCTTCAATTTTAAAACTATCTTTAATATCAAATATTCCAGCTTTTGTTCTTCTTAATTCAATCATATGTGCTCCACCAATTTTTTCACCTAAATCACTTATCAATTTTCTGATATAGGTTCCAGCTTCAACATCACTTTCAAATTCAACAATTTTCCCATCTTTTTTTATTATCTTAAACTCATGAACATTTCTTTCCCTTAAAACTCTTTTAACCTTTGAACGAACAGGGGGTTTTTGCATTATCTTTCCAATAAATTCTTTCATATGTTTTTTTAATTCTTCTTCACTAATATCTGCATGAAGCAACATCTTACCAATATATTTTTTATCTTTTTTCATAAAATAATTAGAAAGTCTGCAAGAGCGATTTATCAAAAGAGGAAGAACTCCTGTAACCATAGGATCCAATGTCCCACAATGCCCCGCTCTTTTTGCATTTAATATTTTCTTGATTTTAGCAACAACATCATGACTAGTATAGTCAGCAGGTTTATCAATGTTTATTAAACAGAAATCAAGAATTTCATTTATTGGTTTTTGCATAGGAGATTAAAAAATTTATAATTAATAAAACTATTCAATCAGAAAAAATCATCTCTTCTCTTTTTTTCTAAGTATCTTCCATAGAAATAAAGAACAATAATCAATCCCAGAATTATGGGTGTTGCAAAACCTATGCCCATCAGCCCAACAATAGCTAGATAAAGACTAGCAAGAAAACTGACTATCATAACTAAAATTAATGGTAATTGCAATAATAATAGAACTATTTTTTTATTTTTCATATTTTTCATAAGCAGCCAGTTATTTTAAACTTTTCCAGATAAATAGCTTTTTCTCTTTTCCTCTGGAAACTTCTCTATAGCATATCTTAGCATAGTTCTTGGCATAATTTTATAATTCTCTTTTAAAAATCCTTCAAGAACTTTAACATCTCTTTTTCCAATCTCACGAAGCATCCAACCAACTGCTTTGTGAATAAGGTCATGCTTATCTCCTAAAAGAATTTTTGAAATCTTCAAACTATCACTAAAGTCCCCCTCCCTAATAAAACTAAAAGTTGCAAGAACTGCAATTCTTTTTTCCCATAAACTAGAGGAGATAACAAGTTTATACAAAACATTCCGGTTTTTATCAATTAAATAATTACCAACAATATTTGGTGCACTTAAATCAACCAAATCCCAATTATTAATTTTATTATTTTTAGCGCTTTTTATATAAAATTCAAATATTTGTTTTTTCAGTAACTCATCAGCCTTATCATATTTTTTTATCAATATAAACAATCCAATCATTCTTTTTTCATGAATCTTGCTGTCTAACAATTCCTGGATTTCATTTAAATTTAAATCACAAAACTCTTTAGCAATTTTTCTTAATTCAGGAACAACTATTCCTAAAAAAACATCCCCCTCATCATATTCACCTTTTTCTGTTTTAAAAAATCTCTGAAGAAGCTTGGCTTTTTCAAGATCTGCAACTTCTTTCAATTTTTTTTCAAATTCTTTGTTCATAAAAATAATTGGAATTAGGATTTAATAAAACTATTCACTTAGTCAAAAATTTAATATTTTACTCCCCATATTGTTCCAATTAATAACTAATTTAAATACACATTACTGATAAAATCAGAAAGTTTGGTTGGACTTTGGACAACAAACTTTCAAATAAATATTTTCAATCTTTCCAGAACATAAGTTTATTGAATATAATGGCATTTTTATTTTCCCCCCTTAATCCTCTTAACTCTTTCATATTTTCAGTTGCAATGTAAAATGCTGAATCAGACAGAGACTTATTACTTTTTATGAATCTACTAACAACAGCTGGTTTTATTTGACCGATTTCTCTTAAAACAATACCAATAGCATATTGAACATTTTCATCCTTAGAATTTACACAAATTTCACACAATTTTATTCCTAATAAAAATTTATCTTCTCTTGTCATAGGAATACAAGCCATTAAAGCCATTCTTTTATGCCATATATTATTAGATTTTGCCATTTTTATTATATCTTCCTGAATATTTGCCCTCAATAAAATTTCACCAATTATATTTGTAGAAACAGTATCAACCTTATCCCAACTTTTTATATCCTTTAATTTTTGTTTAAAAAACTTCCATGTTTCAATATTAAAATCTTCCTTATATAATTCAAGGGCATATATTGCAATCGACCTTTCATTATTATAACCACTATTCCAAAATTTATTGAATATTTTATAAAATCCTCTTAATTTATATTCTTCATTTAATCTTTTTGCAAGTATTTTTAGTTCAGGAATTTTTGTACTATTGAATTCATGATTTCTTCGAATATATTTCTTTATATCTTCTGAGAATTGTTTATCTCCAAGTTTTTTTAATTGCTTGTTTGATTTGTATTCCATGGTCTAATAACTACCAATGGTAAGAACTACCTCCCTTTTTGGGATTTTTTGTAAGGAAGATTCCCTGTTGCAGGTTTATCTAATTTAACAACATGCTTTTGCTCTCTTGCCTCTTCTTTTGCAAGTTTAAGACCTTCTTCCCTAGAAGCTTCTGTTTTTTCCTTAGCATCATGTTCTTTCTCCGAGGTCTTTTCTAAAGAGCTCTTTTTCTCTTCCTTATCATTTTTATCTTCTTTCTTTTCCCCTATTTTTTCTTCAGTTTTCTCTGAGGTCTTTTCTAAAGAGCTCACTTTCTTTTTAATTTCTTTATCCTTAATTTCTTCCCTTATTCTTGCATATTTAACATGATCCGGAATATCAACTAATTCTACTCTTACAATATCATTATCGTATTTCAATGCCCTAACCTTAATTTTTGCAGGAGGTTTTCTCATTCCCCTAAATCTTAATTCATTATTTAAATCATTTTCAATTTTTATTTTTCTTAAATCCCTATCATAAATTTTCATATGTTTAACTAAAAATCTTTTCAATTCTTTTACAGCCCTGTTTGCTCTTTTATATGTTGCAACTTTTAACCATTCACTTCTAAGTGGGACAATATATTCTCTTTCCAAAATCATTTTTGGTTCTTTCTTTTTATCTTTTGCTTTTTTATCTGCCATGTTATGTTTTAGTAGTATCTAATGTTTAGACAAGTTATGAATTTAATAAATCAAATTATTATCTTACTCTTACTCATATTTGCTTTATTTATTATTGACATATATATTACTGATATTTTCCTCCATTTATCCTAAATGTCTTTTATTTTGTCTTCTTGGTTTAATTTTTAATTTTGTTCTTCTCCAATGTCTTTTTACCACAGTAACTGAAGATGGATGCATTTTCTTTCCTTTTCCAAGTTTTTTCAAAACAACCCAGACAGGAGCCCATCTAGTTTGTTTATTTGCTTTTGAAAGCTTTATTTTCTTTTGATAACATGAACGTCCCATTTTAATTAACACCTTCCAATAATTCTTTTCCTTGTTTAGTTAATATTCTTCCAGCTCTTTGTTTTGGTTCATTAAATTTTTCAAGAAGTCCTGCTTTTTCACCCTGTTGTAAAATAACTCTTATCATTTTACCACTAGCTTTTCTGAATTTTGAAGGTTGAACTCCTCTATTTTTCTTGCTACCATATCTTGTTTTTAATCTATTTACACCAACAGTTCTATTAAGATAAATCTGTCTTAAAATACTTGCAGCTCTTTTCTGCCAAAAATCAGGATCCTGTGGGGGTCTTTCTTTTGCAGTACCTGTTTTAAGAAATAAAGTCCATTCAGGTTGTTCAAATTCAGGCATTTCCTTAAGTAATTTTGCTAATTTTTCATTATATTCATTTGCTGAAAGTTCAAATACAGAGTTCATTTTAATTGTAAATGGATATTTGAAAATTTATTATTTTCATTATATTCATTTGCTGATTATATTCATTTGCTGAAAGTTCAAATACAGAGTTCATTTTAATTGTAAATGGATATTTGAAAATTTATTATTTTCATTATATTCATCAGCAGACATATCATAAACTGCATTTATTTTTGTCATTTTGTATTTCCTTATTACTTTTAATTAAGTCATTCCTTACGGAATTAGAATCACTCATGTGATTAAACCTAAAATTACCTAATAAAATGAGTTTATAAATCTATTCTATCCTATTTTTCCTCAACTTCAAAACAAATATACTAAAACCTATAATACGGCAATCAAATTTTTTTCCTAAAAAATTAAGAATTTCTTTTGCATATTTTTTTATGTCTTCCCTGTTTTCTCTTGCACTTGAAAGAACATGAATCTTAATATTTTTAACACTTGCTTTTTCAAATCTCTTTTTAATTCCATCTAAAAACTCAGGAGTTAGTCCTTTTTTACCCAATTGAACTTCAACCTTGCTTGTCATATTAATATATTAATAAAAAATAAGTTTTTATACCTTAGTATCCTTAATCAATTATGAAAATTTCAAAAAAATACTCAACTTTGTTGTTTGGATTATTTATGTCTTTGACAATGGCATTTACCATTTCTTTTTTATTAACTTTTATAAATACTGGTTTTAATTCTGGATTTTTCTTTAGATGGATTAAGGGATTTGGCCTGGGTTTTATAATAGGTTTTCCAACATCACTTTTAGTAATCCCTTTTATTAGAAGATTTGTAAATTATTTGACTGAATAAATTAAATAAATATTTTACTTATTTAACATCTATATTATCGCTTGGAATTGCCTGCATTATTTCATCTCTAGAAATAGCAAGAGCATAATTACTCTTTATTTTTTTTGCAATTTTATCAGCAGCCTCTTCCTTATTCATATTTCCTTGTTTAATCTCAACTAAAATTTCTTCCCTAGTTGTTTTAGGAACACCCCTTATCTTGCCTTTTTGCATGACTAAAACCAATTCAGGTTTAATTTTTATTTTTTTAACATCTCCCTTAACACCAAAAGTGCCCTTTTTCATTAATTTTGATTTATAGATTTGTTCTCCCATAAATATGTCAATATCAATTAGTCCTTTATTTAATTTCCATTGTTGGGAAAAACATCCACAAAATATAGCTGCTTCATCAATATTTTTTTTATCAGGATTATTTGCTTGAATAATCATAAAAGGACTTCCAGGTTTACTTGTATGCAACACAATATAATTTGGTTTTAGAAAATTTTTCAACACAATTTCATTTTGTTCATCTGATTTTCCACCAACAACAAGATTTCCATTAGAAGTAAAGAACCACCTAAAATTCTCATAGTTCTTATGTGTTTTTTTGTTATTCATAAATCACCAAAATAATGCTTGTTTTTAAATATTGATGTCTGATTTCAACCAAGTATTTATAAGGGTTAAATACCTTAACTAAAAATGGCAAATGTTTTAGTAATGTTAATATCTTTTATCATGTTTATTCTAGGCATTTATTTTTTATTAAAACCTAATAATATTTTAACATCTAGAATTATGTTTACTCTATGGGATAAAAAAACTATTCAAAGGAATTATGGTAAAAAATTTGCTCAAAATTATGTTAGAATTACAGGATTTATTTTAATAATATTTTCCATAATATTTTATTTTTTTGTTAGATAAAATATCTGTTGCCTTATAATTGATTCTAATATCCCAATTCATCAATACTAGACTTATAATTTATATATTGTTCTTCCAAAACATATATAAATTATATTTCATAGTAATAATAAAAGAGATGACCATGACATTAAAGAAATTCTATAAAACACTGAATGACAAGCAAAAAGCCTATGTTTCACTTAATTTAAAAGATCCAAAAAATGGAGAATATATGCTCTGTGTTTTTAGATTATTTCCAGATAAATCAATGAATATTCTTCAATCCGCAGCAGAAATTGCAGCAGAATCTTCAACAGGAACTAATTTTCCAGTTAAAACAGAAACTCCATTTTCAAGAGAAATGAATGCTCTTGTATATCAATTAGATGAAAAAAAACATCTTGTCTGGATTGCTTATCCCTGGAGATTATTTGATAGAAGAGGAAATGTACAAAATATCCTTACTTATGTTGTTGGAAATGTTCTTGGAATGAAAGAAGTAAAAGGATTAAAATTATTAGACACATGGTTTCCACCATCAATGTTAGAACAATTTGATGGTCCATCCTATACCCTAGATGACATGAGAAAATATCTTAATGTCTATGACAGACCAATTCTGGGAACAATAATAAAACCAAAAATGGGTTTAACATCTGCAGAATATGCAGAAGTTTGCTATGATTTCTGGTCAGGTGGTGGGGATTTTGTAAAGAATGATGAACCACAAGCAGATCAGGATTTTTGTCCCTATGATAAAATGGTCTTACATGTAAAAAAAGCAATGGACAAGGCAGTAAAAGAAACAGGAAAAAAGAAAGTTCATTCATTTAATGTTTCAGCATCAGATTTTGATACAATGATTAAAAGATGTGAATTAATAAGAAGTGCAGGTTTTGAACCAGGCAGCTATGCCTTTTTAATAGATGGAATTACAGCAGGCTGGATGGCTGTTCAAACTTTGAGAAGAAGATATCCAGATGTTTTCATACATTTTCATAGAGCTGCCCATGGAGCATTTACAAGAGAAGAAAACCCATTTGGTTTTTCAGTTCTTGTTTTATCAAAATTTGCAAGACTTGCAGGAGCTTCTGGAATTCACACAGGAACAGCAGGCATAGGAAAAATGGCAGGTAGTCCTGAAGAAGATGTTACAGCTGCAAATAATATTTTAAAATTTGAAGGTCAAGGAAAATTCTTCAAACAATCCTGGGCAACAATTCCAACTAAGGATCAGGATGCATTAAAAATAGTTGAGCAAGATACTCATCATCATTTAATTCTAGAAGATGATGAGTGGAGGGGAATGAAAAAATGCTGCCCAATAATATCTGGAGGATTAAATCCAACTCTATTAAAACCGTTCATAGAGGTTATGGGCAATCTAGACTTTATAACAACAATGGGTGCAGGATGTCATGCTCATCCAAATGGAACAAAAACAGGAGCAGCAGCCTTAGTCCAATCCTGCGAAGCCTATAAAAAAGGAATCTCAATACAAGAATATGCAAAAACCCATAAAGAATTAGCAGATGCCATAAAGTTTTTCACAAAAAACAAAGATAAAATAAAACAAAATAGTGCCTAGTTTTTTTATTAGTTATTTAATGAAAGATAATTAAATTTTATTACTTAATGCTTTTTATATACAAATTAAAAACAATTACATGCAATTGTTAAATAAAACATTACAATTAATGATTAACTTAGTTATTTCTTTACAACCTTTTTATTATTCAGTTTTATTTCATTCATTATTTCTTTCTTAATATCTTTGTTCATATTTGCAAGCCCCTGCAGTATAGTCATTAAACCAATACAAAAAATAATCACTCCAAAATAAACCAAGACAGTAATTTGAGCATAGTAAGACTCCATTGAAGTAAATAATGTATTTGCAAAATCAACTTTCAATATTGTTTTTATATCATTGCTTGAATTATTAAATGATTCAGAAGACTGAAAACTATTCCACGCACTAACATATTGGTTGATTAAATCATTCTTATCTTGGCTAGGAAGTTTATCCCGGATATTAAGAGTTTGACCATATCTTAAATTATAATTAACAGCAAATAGATAAATTCCAATAATTAAGATTAATATTCCCAATATCAATTGTACTTTTCCAATTGTTTCTTTTCTCATAAATGTTAACAAAATTTTAGGTTTATTAACTTTTATCTAAAAATACACTACCAATTGATAGATACTATCTAATTACTTTTTCTCTTTGTATAGACAATTTTTAATTTGAAAATTGTCTTATTAGAGAATCCTCATTTTTTTGAGGATTGTCTATAGATCATCCAAACAGAACAAAGTATAGAAGCCGTTGCAATAAAAAATAATAGATACAGAACATCCCTATTTATTTCAGATCCAACCATATTTACAAGATCATAAAATACATATATTGCAAATGTTGTAAATATTCCAATTCCATATTTTTTCTTTTTGTCAAAAAATATCATTATTCCAAGGGCAGCAACAATTACTTCAATAAGTATAGATAAATATTGAATTTTTTCTAGCATATGAAATTTACCTCTTTATATTATAAAATAAAAACAGTTTTTAAATTTTCCTAGATAGTTATCCCAATTCTTTTATTTCTTCAACATTAATAATTAAAGCACCTTTTGCAGGAAGCCCATTATTTTCTTTTAATGACTTAACAAAATCTAACCATTTTCCAGAAGTATGATATTCTGCTTTTCCATTTATTCTCCAACCCTTTTCACCTTCAAAAAATGCAAGACAGATATTATTATTTTTATTAATATTGTCAATCGTTGTTTTCATATAGTTATCTGTAATAATTATTCTATCATCAATAACTTTTGGATAGAGAACAAATATTGTATGGGGTTTATTATTGTTTATAGTTGATAAAGCAATTGTTGAATTTTCCAACTTGGTTTTTATAGAATTAAGATTCATATTATCACCAACACTTCCTAATCATATAAGCATTAGGGTGCTTTTTCCTCTTTTCACTTATTTCTTTAAGAATAATATCAACAACTTCCTTTGCGTTATATTTTCCAGTGTCTATAATAAAATCTCCTCTTTCAGGTTGTGCCTTTGATTTTTCCCATTTTTCTTTTGTTTTTATTTTTTTACCAAGATTCATTGTAGGTTTTTCTCTTTGGATATCTCTTTTTATAGCATTTTTTAAATCAATATCCAAGAAAAAAGAGTATAAATCATAATTATATTTCTTCAAATCATTTTTAAGATGTTTTTTAACAAATTCTTTACTTGTTTCTTGAACAAGGATATTGATTCCAATTTTCCTAATAACTTCTTTCATAATTAATATCATTGCTTTTTTAGAAATAAATCTAAGAGGAGTTCTATCTTTTAAATCAAGTGGTTCAAACATTTCTTTAATTTTCCACTGGTCTATAAAAATCCATCGTGGCAATACTTTTGCTAATTCATAGGAAGTAGTTGATTTACCCGCAGTAACTTTTCCTCTTATTATAACAATTTTTCTTCCCATCTTACAATTTACTAATCTTCACACCTTCTTTTGAATCAGCAACATTAAAACCCAATTTATTTATCTTATCTCTAAGTTCATCTGATTTTTTGAAATCCTTGGTTTTTCTTGCTTTTTCTCTTTCTTCCACAAGCTTTTGAACCTCATGGGGAATTTTAATTTCTTCTTTTTTCAAAAGATCAAGTCCAAAAACTTCATCCATTTTTTTAATTGTTTTAATTTTGCCTTCTGCTTTTTCATCTCTTACTAATTTCCATAAGACAGAGAGTGCCTTAGGCATATCTAAATCATCATTAATTGCATTTTCAAATTCTTCTAGATATTTTTTATCTATTTTTGAATTCTCATTATCTTTAGGTAATGAGCTTATTATCCTTTTCAGTCTCTGTAGAGAATTTTTAGCATTATCTAAATTTTCAATAGAAAATTCCAATTGAGTTCTATAATGTCCATTTAAACAAAAATATCTATATTCAAGAGGTTTGTATTCTTTTTCTTCTAATTCAGATATTGTAAATAATCCACCTTTACTCTTACTAACTTTTTCACCTTTAAATGTTAAAAATGCTCCATGCAACCAATAATTCACCCATGGTTTTTTCCCAAATGCACATTCACTTTGGCAAATTTCATTTGTATGATGTATTGGAATATGGTCCTCGCCCCCAGTGTGAATATCAAATTGTTCTCCAAGATATTTTGAGCTCATTGCACTGCATTCAATATGCCATCCTGGAAATCCAATTCCCCAAGGACTTTTCCATTCTTGTTGCCTCTTACCCTCTTCTTCTGAAAATTTCCATAGAGCAAAATCAGTTTTATTTCTTTTATCACCAACTTCAATTCTTTTTCCAGCTTCAAGCCCCTTTACATTTAATAAAGCTAATTTACCATAATCCTTATATTTGCTAGTATCAAAATAAATTCCATCAGATGTTTCATAGGTATATCCTTTTTCTTCTAATTTTTTTATAAGTTCAATTTGTTCTTTAATATGTTCTGTTGCCTTACACCATATATTTGGTTCAATAATATTTAATTTTTTAAAATCTTCTCTAAATATTTTCCAATAATAATTTGCAATATCTTCTGCTTTCTTGCCTTCTTTCAAAGCAGCTTTTTCCATTTTATCTTCTCCAGAATCAGCATCACTTGTTAAATGTCCAACATCAGTAACATTCATAACATGTTTTACTTTAAATCCATCATAAATAAGAACTCTTTTTAAAATATCTGCAAAAATATAGCTCCTTAAATTTCCAATATGTTGATACCAATAAACAGTAGGTCCACAAGTATAAATTCCAACTTCTTTTCCATGTATAGGTTTAAATTCCTGTTTCTTTCTTCCAAGGGTATTGAATAGTTTTAATACCATAATTAATTCAAATAATCAGGCTATAAAAAACTTACTTGTGAACAAAATATTTATCATATCTTCTTAATGTTGATAGCCTAGTTTTTATATCTAATACTATCTAACTCAAGATAATTATTATGTCAAGAATTAAAACCACATTCTTTAGAATGTGGTAGTAACTTACAGGTTTTAATTCCTGAACATCCAAAAAACAAGTGCCTGTCACAAACCTCCACTTTTAAGTGGAGGTGGCA
>JAGVWZ010000016.1 GCA_018304045.1 Candidatus Pacearchaeota archaeon
ACGCCCCCACGAGAGGTTGAACTAATAATTAATTTTAGAATTATTTTTATCTAGCAGAATCAGCTTGCTTTTCAGAATCTTTTTTCTTAATCATTGCATAGCTATCTGCATCAGTTTTGTAAGCTTTCATTATTTCGTCAGCAAGAGCTTCTTCAATTTTAGTTTTTTTATTATGAGATTTATCATAACTTCCTTGAACTATCAATCTTAAAGTCATTGTAACTCTTCTTAGTGGGCTTATATCAACAGCTTGAGGATATCTTGCTCCACCATATTCAATTACAGTTATCCCATCTCTTGGAGCTGCATTTTCAATAGCAGTAACTAAAACTTGTATTGGATTAGTTTTTGTTTTTTCTTCAATTATTTTTAAACATTTTAAAACAATTTGCATATTCTGAGAATATTTTCCAGATTTCCATGAAGTTTGGATTTTATGTTTCTTTCCCCTATGTCCAGGAACTGCAATTAAATTTGCAAATAATTCAATAATATTTATTTTAGCTTCTGAGAACTTTTCCCTATGCCTTCCATAGCTTTTAACCATAAGTTTTGGCTCAAGATTAATATATCTCTTCATACCAGGATCATTTGCCTTTACATCAGAGACATCATAGATTCCAAATAATTTGAATCCTTCTTCTTTTTCAACAATTTCATCAGCCTGGATTATTTCTTCTTCCATATTTTCTAATTCTTGTTCTGCCATTTTATTTTTTATTTTTTACCCCAAGACTTTTTCCAAAAGGGCTGTTTTTATCTAGGTCTTCTTTTTGAAAGTTTTAAATTAACTGGTGTTGAATTTTCTTCACCAACAGCAACACCTTCTAATCTAAATTCTCCATTATATGTGTTTCTATCAAAATCAGCTTCTTTTTCAGCTGAACCAAAGTCATATTCATGTCCCATATGATTAATTCCAGAAGTGTGTGATGGATCAAAATCATCTCCCATTCTACCAAAATAATCATCTTCTGCCATTTTATTATCTTACACTTCCCCCATAATTTAAATTTGTAGAATAAGCTCCATTAGTAAATGTTTTAAACGCTTCCCCAGGCCCATCTTTAATTGCAGATATTATTAATGGAGAACTAACTAACAAAGCTAGCCCTATTAATCCAACTATACAAACATTTTTACTAATTCTTTCAGTATCTTCTTTTGGAACTACTTCTTTTGTTACCATATAATAAAGTGCATCTTTAATATCTTGAATTGTCATTTTAAAATTATAACTTTCCATCTAACTCCAGGAATATCTCCCTTACTTCTTCCTTGTTTTCCACCAATTCTTTCAATAACAACTTCATCATGTTCATCAATAAATTTTTGCGCTAAATTTCCAGGAATAAATGCAGTAACTGTTCTAGAATTTTTAATCAATTGAACTTTGCAGCATTTTCTCATTGCAGAGTTTGGCTGTTTTGCTTCTTTTTGAACTTTTTCAATAACAATTCCTTTTGCTTGATTTTTTCCACCAAGTGGATCTGATTTTTTGAATAAATTTAAGGTTCTAACTTTGTAGGGCCTGTCTTTCCATTTAAATTTTCTTCTATTTTTTATTAATTTTGTTGCGTTTTTTAATCCCATGTCTTTGAATTTCCTATCCCTTTTCAGGGAAATTTAAAGGCCAGAAATCTCTTAAATTTCTGGATTTCAAAAATCAATAAAAGATTTTTGAACTAATGTAAATTCTTGATAAACTATGATAATAAAGTAGGTTTAAAAAGCTTTTGTAGGTTTGTTTTAAAAATTTCTGTTCTTTCCGAAGTTTCTTACAAGAAAGCTCATTTTATTCTTACTTTTCTAATACCAAAATATTGTCCAAGAACATTTTCCATTTCAGCAAGTCTTGCTTTTCCTTTTCCAATTAATGATGCTTTGCTTTGGGGATTTGTATTTATAATAGCTTCATTATCTTTTACTTCAATTCCTTTAATTCTGATTGGTTTAACTAAAATAGAAACAAAATTTTCTAAATCCTCCTTACCTCTTGGATCTGAAATAATTTTTACTTTTCTGCCAATTACAGAACTTAATCTTTCCAGATTCATATTGCCATTTCCAATTGCTCTCATAACAAACTCTTTTGGAACAACAAAAACAATAGTATTATTATATTCAAAACAATGATTTGTTCTTACTCTTGTAATCTGAGTGAACAGATTAGCATATCTTATAAACTGCATATCTAATACTTTTATCATGTTAAAATATCAACGGATAAAGATTAATTGAATATATAGTTTTTAAACCTTTTCATGTAATTTACGAGGGAAAATTATCTTTCCTAATAATTAAATTCATTAATTATGTTACTTTTTATATAATCACCTTATTTTAAATTAATTTTTGCAACTTTATTACTATAACTTACTGAGATTTGGAAATTTTTTATAAAAAATTTATCAAGAAAATATTATTATTACTAAATATCTACTTTTTCTTAGAACTATCTTTTGTATGCTCTGTCAAATATTCAACAGATTTATCTTTTTTCTGTTTCTTATCTGTCAATGGTCCTGTAACTTCTACCATCAATCCAGGAAGACCTGTTCCAACAGGAACTGGTTGATTTAAGATTATATTTTCTATAACTGAATCCAATTCATCTTTATTATCCTTTAATGTAGCATTTACAAATTGTTTTACAGGAGTCTCGAAACTTGCCCTTGCAAGTATTGAACTTTTTTGAGAAATAATTCCCATCCTTGTTATTCCCTTTACACTTCCTTCAGAAGTCATTGCATCTGCAATTAATTTTGAATGTCTTTGATCAATATCTAATCCCTGGGATGTTGTGACTTTTTGAATTTCTCTTATTATTGTAGCTCTTGCAACCTCTACTCCAAACACATCACAAACTTCATGTAAGTCATTTGAAATTGTTCTTGTTTTGTCAACTCCTTTAAACTGGATTATATCCTTAAGATTAGTCCCTGCAGTTAAAATAACATATCCATGTTCTCTCTTAACAACTAATATTTGTTCAATTCCCTTTAATCCAGAGATTATAGCTCCTTTTATTTTTTCTTTTAATTTATAAATTTCCTTAAAATTAAGTTCTTTTCCACTAAATATTAAATTATTTCCACTCACTTTGCAATCAAGATTATATTCTTCTTTTAATCTTCCTGCAATTGTCTCAATTGAAGCATGAACTCTTTTCAAAGCATCAGTACTTACATTAGCTTCAATTTTCTTATCTCCAAAATTAATTTTTATTTCCTTAACAATATCCTTTAGTTTAACTTCCTGTATTTTTTCAGCAATAGTTTTTGCATCTTTTTCATTATCATGTTCCTTATCAAGATAAATATCCATTGTAGGAGTTGAAGGTGTTCTTCTTGCATCAAATATTTCAATTAATCTTGGTAAACCAGATGTAACAGCCATTTCAGAAACTCCTGCAAAGTGGAATGTGTTCAATGCCATCTGTGTTGAAGGTTCTCCAAATGATTGAGCAGTGATTATTCCAATAGCTTCTCCAGCAGGAATATCTTTGTCTTTATGTAATCCTGAGACATCTTTTCCATCTTCTCCATATTTGAACTGTATAATACTTCCAGCACCATCTCTAACTGTTTTATCATATTCAACTCTAATATCCTGTAATGCATTTGCAAGTCTTCTGTATAGATAACCTGATTTTGGAGTTCTTAATGCAGTATCCATCAGTCCATCTCTTCCAGTAATTGCTCCAAAAAAGAATTCATAGGGTTCTAATCCTTTTAAGAAAGAACTATAGATAAATCCTCTAGCTTTTGGACTTAAATCATGTTCTTTAAAAAAAGATAGTGTTCTATTAGTATAACCAATACCAATTCTTTTTGCCCATAAAGCCTGCTGTCCAATACAACATGCCATCTGTGTTATATTCAAAACATTTCCACCAGAACCAGCACTAATCATTACAGAAACTGGATTTGCTTTTGAAACTTCTTTTTCAACAACTTTTCCTATTTTTGTTCTGATTGCATTTAAAGTTTGCAATATTTTAATCTCTCTAGTTTCCTCAGAAGTTTTTCCAGGAATAATTTCTAAATTACCTTTTTTATAACTTTCAATTATATTTTCAGTTTCTTTTTCAGCATCTTCAATTATTTCTTCTGTAGATTTTTTTACTTTTTCATTTACATTCAAATCATCAACAGAAATTGTAAATCCATGCCTAGATAAATAATGTGTCCCAAGGCTGAATGCATGTTCCAATGTTTCTATAGTTTCTAATCTTCCTTTTTCATTATCCAAGGATTTTATTAATTCGCCAGATTCAACACCAAATACATTTTCATCCACTTTTCCTTGTTCAATATTACCATTTTTTATAACAAATGGTTCATTTGTTCTTGTTTTTCCCCTATAATCTATCTTTGGAAGTATTTCTGAAATTATTTCACTTCCATTTAATTTGTTTTTTGAAATTTTAAAATTAGTTCCTGATTGGAATAATAGCTGAGTAGCATCGCCCCTGCTTAGTTCCTCATCGCATAACAAATAGTTTCCAGTAACAGCATCAGATATACATCCAAGTAAGTTTCCATTATCCTTGCAGGACATTAAATTTTGATTTACATCAAGTAAAATTTTTGCTTCAGCTCTTGCTTCTTCTGTTTGAGGAACATGAATATTCATTTCATCCCCATCAAAATCAGCATTGTAAGGTGGAGCTGTTGCAGGATGTATTCTAAATGTTTTATATGGAAGAACTTTTACAAAATGAGCCATCAAGCTTGCCTTATGTAATGATGGGTGTCTATTAAATAGTACAACATCACCATCAATTAATTGTCTTTCAACAACATAACCCGGAACAAGTTCATCCAATATCTCTTGTTTTAAATCAGAAGTAATTCTCTTTCTTCTTCCATCAGGCCTTATAACATAATTTGCAGTAGGATAATGTTCTTTTTTAATAATAGCCTTTAGTTGTTCAATATTAAAAGAAGTAACTCTTTCATTGACAGTTAAAATTTCAGCAATTTCAAATGGAACTCCAACTTCATTTATCTTTAAAGCAGGATCAGGAGAAATAACTGTTCTAGATGAAAAATTAACTCTTTTTCCAGCAAGATTATGTCTTATTCTTCCTTCTTTTCCTTTTATTCTTTCAGTTATTGTTTTTAATGGTTGTCCACTTCTATGTCTTGCAGGAGGAATCTTTGTAATTGAATTATCAAAAAATGTTGTAATATGGTATTGTAATAAATCCCATAAATCTTCAATAATAACTTCAGGAGCTCCTGCATTCAAATTCTCCCATAGTCTTTGATTTGCCCTTATAATATCTGATAATTTATGTGTTAAATCATCCTCTGATCTTTCTCCACTTTCAAGTGTAATTGAAGGTCTTACAGTAACCGGTGGAACTAATAATAATGTTAAAACTCCCCATTCAGGCCTGAATATTTTAGGATCAATTCCAGCAAGTCTTGCTTCTTCATCTGAAATTTTTACTAATCTTTCTCTTATTTCTCCTGAAAATAATCTTCTTTTTCCAATTCTAAATGTACTAGGTTTTTCTAATTTAATTTTTTCCTGTTCATAATTACAATGAGGGCATTTTTTTGTATCTTTTGCTCTTTTTAATCTATCCTTAACATTTTTGTACTTAATCATATCTTTTTCTTTTATCATTAGTTTATGGCATTCAGAACAAAAACATCTTAAGAATAATTCTATAATCGGAACATATTTAATATGGAATATTGGTCTTGCAAGTTCAATTGTTCCAGGATGCCCTAAACATTCTTTAAGTCTTCCACCACAAGTTCTACATCTTACTCCGGGATCAATTGCACCAAGTCTTAAATCCATTAATCCACCATCAACAGGATATCCATCTACATCATAAAGTTCTGGAGTAATTATTTTAGCCTTTGCTATTTTTTTGATTTCATCAGGTGATAGCAATGTGAATTGCAGGCTGTCAACTTGTTTTCGAATAGGTTTCATTGTGTTTGTCCCCCAATTTTTAATATTACCACCCTAGGAGTTCCTAGATTTATAGTAGAATCATAAATTGGACAAGTTGTAAAATCTCTAGAACAATATTCATCAAAAAATCCAGGGCTTCTAGCAGTCCCACATCTAAGATTTTTAATTCCAGTATGAGCATAAGGACAAATTGATTGACTTCCCCATTTATTATCTGGAATTATTTCTACAATTGAAAGTGTACTAACATCTACAAGATTATCTATTGTCATCTTAGCTTTCTCCAATTTCATAAGTATTTATTTGAGTAGCATAAGTATCTTTCATAAAATCATCTAATGCATCTTGTGGAGGTAATGTAGTAATAGTATTTCTATCTGAATATTCTATAGGCAATATTAATCCCTCTCTTCTTGAAATAGCCATTTCTCTTCTTTTTAGAAAATCTACATCCCAATTAACATAAAAACCCATATCAGCAAGAGGACCTTGAGATCCAATTTCATCTGTTGCTTGTGAAAGTACTTGGAAAAATGATCCATCTATCAATGCCCTTTCCAACTGTCCAAATAAATCTATTGTCATCTTATTGTTCGTATTTATTCTTTAAATTAAATTTAGTTCTAATATGTAATGATTGTATTTCATCAACAAGTAATTTGAATGCATAAGATATTTCAATAGGTTCAATCTCTTGACTGTTACACATTGGGCAGGTTAATTTATTTCTTATATTATCTTCAATTGCAATTGCCCCACACTTACTACATATATGCAATACAACTTTATCTGAATCATATCTTTCTTTTAATAATAATGATGCTCCATGAGCAACTAAAGCCTGTTGTTCCATTTCTCCTAATCTTAATGCCCCGCCCTTTGCTCTTCCTTCAATTGGTTGTCTCGTTAACAATGTAACTTTTCCAGAAGCTCTTGCATGCATTTTATTGCTTACCATATATTTCAATTTTAAATAATACATATCACCAACATAGATTTTTACATTCATCATTTTTCCAGTTATTCCATTGTAAACTGTTTCTTTTCCATCAAATCTAAATCCTAATTTTTCCAAATCTCCTTCTAAATCTTCAATTTTCTGTCCTGAAAATCCAGTTCCATCCATTATTTTTCCACTTAAACTTCCAACTTTTCCAGCAAGCAATTCAATTAAATATCCAACAGTCATTCTTCCAGGAATTGAATGAGGATTAAATATTACATCTGGCTTTATTCCCTTTGAAGTAAATGGCACATCATTTTCAGGAATTATTGCTCCAACAACTCCCTTCTGTCCGTGATTTGTAGCAAATTTATCTCCTAATTCAGGAATTCTTAAATCTCTTGTTCTTACTCTAACTACCTTATTTCCTTGCCCATCTTCTGTTATGAAAACCGCATCAACAGTAGCTTTTTCTTCCTGCCTTATAACAGATGAAGCCTCTTTCTTAGCCTTTACTGAAATTTCCCTGACTTCTGATAAGAATTTTGGAGGAGATGTTTTCCCTATAACAACTTCACCAGCATTTAATTTAGCTTCAACATATGCAAGTCCATCATCTTCTAAATATCTATAGGATTCTTCAGTCCTATATCCTGAAACATCTTTTTCAGGAATACAAATTTGATCTTTTAATCCGCCTGCATAATTTAATTCAATAGAAGTATATGGCCTAAAATAAGTGCTTCTTCCAAATCCCCTATCAACACTACCTTTGTTTAATATTAATGCATCTTCAATATTATAACCTTCATGAGTCATTACAGCAACAACTACATTTTGTCCTGCAGGATGTACATTTAATGTATCATAAACAAAAGTTCTTACAATTGGTTTTTGAGGATAATGCAAGATATTAACATCAGTATCAATTCTGCAATGATAATTTGCAGCATAAAGTCCTAATCCTTGTTTCTGAGTCTTGCTTCCTCTAATAAGTCTTGAACTCTGGTCGTAATTTGCATATGTAACTAAACTTGTAACAACACCTAATAAAGAAATTCTATCAATGTCTAAATGAGTATTTTCACTTGTTAAATGCCTTTCTTCTAAAGCAACCAATGCATTTTCTTCTTCAGCAGTATCTAAATACTCAATTAATCCATTCTTGATTAAATCATTCCATTTTAAACTTCCATCTTTTACAAGATTTATATGTTCTTCAGTTAATCTTGATTTTCCATTTTCAACTATTATCAATGGTCTCATTACTCTTCCAACTTCAGTTGATAAAACAATATTGCCTTGTTGAATATTGTATCTTATAGAAATTTCAATTGGTAATTCTCCTTGTCTTCTTTTTTCTCTTAATTTTTTAGAGAAATTAATAGCATCTTCAATAATCCCTACAAATCTTCCATTAAAGAAAACATCACTACCATTATTTTCATCCTTTTTCATTCCAAAGCTCGTTAAGATTTTCATTAATTTTTCTTCACTAATATCTGTTCTAGTAGATATTTTTGCAAGCAATGCAAGATTTTTTCTTAAACCAATTTCAGTTCCTTCCGGAGTTTCAACAGGGCAAAATCTTCCATAATGAGTTGGATGTAATGTTCTTGCTAAGAAATTTTCCTGTTCACCAGGAAGCATAGAACTAACTCTCTGTAGTTGTGATAATATTGCAAGGTAATTTGTTTTATCCATATTTTGAGTAACTCCTGTTCTCTCACCAATCCAGTTGCCAGTTGCAATAGCACTTTCTATTCTATGAGTGAACAATGTTGATTTTGCAATTGTTTTTATTGAATAGAATTTTTTTCTTTTCTGAATTTTTTGTAAAGAATGTTGAATATCTCTTAAAAGAATATTTATATTTATCCTGAATAAATCTGCAAGTAAATCTCCAGACATTCTTACTCTTTTATTTGCATAATGATCCTTATCAGTTAAATTATCAGGATTTTCTTTTGCAACAAAAAATTGTTTTATGAATTTACATAAAGTAATTGCTTTTTCAATTCTATTTTCTTTTTTTAATCCAATATGTGGCAAGAAATAAGAATCAAGTCTTTGTTTTATTCTATCTAAAATTTCTTTTTCAGTTCCCTGTAAAGAGGTTTTTTCAGAAATAGCAAGCATAGCATCTTTTTCAGTTTGTATATTAGCAAATTCATAAAGATTAACAATTAGAGAATCATTTTCTTTTCCAATATACCTTGCAATATCTGCTTCCTTAGTCATTCCAAGAGCTTTTAACATTATTATTATTGGAATATTTTTAAATCTTGAAAAACTTACTTCAACAATTCCTTCATTTGTATCTGTTATTGTTATTGGGATTCTATAGCTTCCCCTCTTTGAAAATAATCTTAACATCAATCTTCCCTTAGATCTCTCAATAAATGGTTGATTTTCAGCAAGGTCTTCAGTCATTACAATTACTCTTTCATTGCCATTTATAATAAAATATCCGCCTGGTTCCAAAGGATCAATATAATTTTCAATCAATTGTTCCTTTGTCATGCCATCTAGATTACAATATTCACTTTTTACAATAACTGGAATTTTACCAATCTCAACATCATGACTTTCCATCTGGTCCTGTTGCTTAACAGTTATTTCAACATGAACAGGAGCAGCATATGTAAGTCCCCTTATTCTTGCTTCTGCAGGAGTTATTGTATGTGAACTTCCATCAGCTTCATGAATTTCTGGCTTTCCAACCCGAATTTTTCCAAGATTTATTTCAATATCTTCCTTAGGCATTGATTCATTTAATTCATCAATTATTTCCTGCATTCTATGATTTATAAAATTGTTAAAAGAAACAATATTTGATTCCATCAAACTGTGTTCTTGTAAATATCTCTTCACTAATATATGTGATTCTTTTTGTTGGTTTTTTTCTATATTCATATTTTATTCTCCAGTAAAAAAAGCAATCCTAAAAATCTTCTTGACTTTTTATGTTGGTTTTTTTTCTATTCCTTTTATTTTCCCATATCCCCTAATAATTCTAAATATTATTTATACAGTTATAACTCTGTAGTAAAATGCTTTTTTATTATCAGTTACTCTTTCTATTTTTATAACTTCTCCAACTTCACAGCCTTCTGGCAAAGAGGTATCAATGATTCTAATTTTTGGTAACTGAGTAAGAGAAATATTTAATTCTGTAAGTAGTTTATCAACCTCGTTCTGACTTAATTTAGAGCATTTTGGCTGTAATATGTGCATTTTTCTTAGGGGGTTATCTAAAGGCCTTAGGAGAGTATATTTTTGGAAACTCTAGAATTTCCTTTACGACTCTATAATTATGAATTTATAATTACTAATAAATCTGAAAGTTGATTTATAAACCTTTCGTTTTTTTATTTTTTTTGGACAATGGTTTATAAACCTTTCGGTTTTTTTCAAAAAATCAAGGTTTTATGCATGTAAAATGAGTAAAATTATTTCAAAATCTTAATTATTTTCCACATTTTTATAACCAATGCACTTATTCTCCAAACACATGCAAGAATTAATTGTTCTATCAATTTCATTATCACTACAAAATCTTGCACAGTCAAATTCCGGAAAATAATTTTTATTTTTGCAGTAGTTACTGCAACCACAATTACTAAAGAAAATAGCACAATCAGAGTCAATATCACAATCAGTGTTATTCTTAATAATCTTAGTACAAGTTTCATTTATAATCCTACATTCAAAATTCACAGCAATTAAATCTGTAGTCATAGGACAAATTTTATTAGATTCATTAGTACACTCATTTCCACAAGCATTACATATTATCTCCAAATTTTTATCACAATCCTTTGCACAGTTATAGATATTCTCAGTTTTATTTTCACAAATTCCATTACCACATTTTTCAGTGCATATTCCAGAAATTCCAACAATAAATTCTTGTTTAGGTGGAATAAGTTTTAATTCATCACAACAAACAGGAGAATTAGGTATTACTGGAATAGATTCTCCTTCATTTACACAAATATTTCCCGAATTCAAACAACTATCTTTACAATTAAAAAAATTACTTATTACCATGTTTCCACAATTTTTTCTAACAACATTTGATTCTTTTTTGCATTTAGTAAAATTGCTTAAGCAATCTCTAATATTTTTTTTATCATTTGAACAATTTTTATAATTCAATCCACATTCTGAAAGATCATTTAGATATTCTTTTATGCATGATTTTTGATCTAATTTTTTGTATTCATTACATCCGCGAACACATTTAGAAAATTCAGAAGCCTTATCATTGCTAGAAGCATTAACACTAAAATTTACAATAATTAAAAAAGTTATTACAATCAATATAAAAACAATTATTTTTTTCATAAATCCCTCATCAATTCATGTTATTTAAGCATATTTATCGCTCATCATATATAACAAAATATTAATAAAAAAACAATTTTTTAAAATCCACAAGAACTGGCTGGACGAGGTGAGAATATTCAATTTGACTCAATGTAATTATAACAATTTGGATATTTGAGTTTGATTTGAACATGTTCAAATCCACAAGAACTGGGGGACGACGAGCATTTCCATTTTTTAATTGGAATCAAAAACAAACTAAAAATGAAAGTGCGAGCAAGGGATTTTCAAATCCCCGAGATAAACATAGAATGGGGACGAGGGGATTTGAACCCCCGACACCCTGCTTTCTTCTTTCTGCTTTTCTTCGCGTTATTAAAAGGCAGGTGCTCTAACCGGGCTGAGCTACGTCCCCGTAGCAATTGATTTTAAAGTCTTTGCTTGACTGAGTTTTATAGGTGCTCTAACCTGCTGAGCCGAGAACTTGCATCTTGGCTTCTTGTTTTTTATTAACAAGATGCTGGTGCGAGTTTACGTCCCCGTAGCAATATATTAATTTCATTAATACATAAAATTCATAGATAAATTTGCTTTAAAAAACTTTGTAAAATTATTTATCACACAGTCCACAGGATTTTCTTTCAGGACATTTTCCATATATTTTTCCCTGAGGAACAGCATATTTTCCAACTTCAGGAGAAACTTCATTAATATGATGGGCCATTTGTCTAGCAATATTTCTTATTTCCCATTGAGCTTCTGTGCAGGTTCTTTTTCCAATTGAGTGAATGGCATTCCAACCATTAACATGAATTAAATCATAGACAACTAAGGAATGAGGAACAATCCCAATAACATCTAAATCATCTGAATATTTTCTAGCATATTCTATTGAAGCCTCGTTTAATTCTCTATAGGAATCCAAAAATCTACTTTTTTCAATACTTCTCGGAGTAACATAAAGACCTCTTTTTACAGCTTGACTAATTGTCTGAACACTTTGATCCCAAGTCCTCTGTCTTGTTGCCTGATGAAAACAAGCAAGAGACATTGGTGCTAAAAATGTAAAGTGATAGTGCTTTAGATTTGCAAGTTCTGCTTCATCTCTTTCACCAACAGCCCTATCTACTGAAGCAGGTTCCATAAAAATTCCAGAATGGTCAACTAAAACAACTTCACTAGGAAGATTTCCTTTAACTGAATAATGATTCATTAAATGATTAATAGTTCTGTTTCTTTCTGCAAATAATTGTGAACTTGGCATCCAAGCTAACACTTCATAGTTAGTTCCCCTATTTTTCATTAATCTTGGAGCAATTTCAGTTGCCTGTTGAACCATTTGTTCAACAGTATCCCTAACTTCACTAGGAACTCCTTTTCTTTGAGACATTGAATGCAAATGCATTAATTCCCTTGCATCAATTTTTGTTTGAATTGCAGTTCTAGTATACAATGGAAGAATATATCTTGCATCTTCAGCAGGAACTCCCGAACCTTGCATTTCATCATATAACTTAAATTGCTGTTTCATTAAATCTTTCCAAACAGTTCCCTCTAAATTTTTTGGAACATGAAATCCTCTTTCAGCAGTAGCTCTTCTCAAAGATTGTTGTAAATGATCTGCATATTGAGGACCGCACAAAAATAAAGTAGATGCTCTTGATAGATTATCAATTGAAAACAAAAATTCACTTTGGTCTAGGACAGCACCATGCCCTCTCCCAGAAGTTTCTGCAAATATTTTTTCTTTTCTTGCTTCATAATCTTCTCTTCCTATTTCAGCCCTATGTATATCACTAGAGCAACTTTCATCAAAACATCCCCTTGCACCACAGCTAGCAGGATCTTCAACATCCCAATTTCTATCATGGTTTTGTAGCCATGCAACTAGTTCCACCTTTTTTTGAAAATCACTCATAATAACAAAATAAAAATAGACTATTTAAAGAATATTATAAAAAAATAAACATATCAAATAATTAGTTTAAAACTTCTTTAACCTTATCTTCCAAAATATCTGCTGCATGACATCCAATAACTCTTGCTATTTCATTACCTTTTTTAAAAATAATAACACATGGCATTGTACTTACTTTATGAACATCTTTTAATTTTGCATTATCCTCTATATTTATGCTAATAAATCTAACATGATTTAATTTTTCAGCTAAATCTTCAATAACAGGAGAAAGCATTAAACAAGGCATATGCCATTCTGCAAAGAAATTTACAACAACATGTTCGTTGTTTTTAATAATATCATTGAATTCTTCATATGTAACTTCAGTTTCTGATTCTTGACTTTCCATTTTAAACACCCAATACCTTTATCTTCTTCTAGAACATAATTCATAAAAAAACCAAAATTCATGGGTTAATAAAGTTTTTGGAAAAACTTTATTGAAAGCTTGTTCCTGGTTTTTGTAACTCTAAATTTAATTAAGAATATTAATCCAGTTATTATATTTGTTTTATTAACCCCCCAACCTCTATGTATCATATTATGTCAGGAATTAAAACTACATTCTTTAGAATGTGGTAGTAACTTACAGGTTTTAATTCCTGAACATCCAAAAAACAAGTGCCTGTCACAAACCTCCACTTTTAAGTGGAGGTGGCATGTTTTTCTGATTCATATTAATTGTTTGTATCAATTGCATTTGAGCAAATAAGTTTTTTATTCCAACCAATTTTTAAATCCATATCCTAGAACATAATAATCATTATTAAGTTCCCAAACAACCAGAAATCATGCCAAGAAAACCAACAGCAGAAGAAAAATTAAGAGAACTAATAAAATCAAGATTAATGAGTTTTAAAACAAATGCAGATTATCAAGATAGGCCATCCTGGGATGAGGGATTTATGCTCGCTGCCTATGAATCTGCAACAAGAGCTAGTTGTCTCCATATAAAAACAGGTTGTGTAATTGTAAGAGACAAAAGAATTATTGCAGCAGGATATAATGGAGCTCCATCTGGAATAGAAACCTGTTTAACAAGAGGATGTAGAAAAGATTTATTGGAAATAGCTCAAGGTACAAAAGGAACTGGAAATTGCAGAGGAGCTCATGCTGAAATAAATGCCATGGACCAAATAGCAAGAAAAGACCTTCAGGGAACTGTTCTTTACAGTGTAATGTTTCCCTGTTCTCATTGTGCAAGATCAATTGTAGGTAATGAAATTTCAGAAGTAGTTTATTCAATAATTTACAAAGAACCTGACTCACTAACAAGAGACTTATTTTCAGAAAAAGGAGTTAAATTAAGGAAATATCATCCAGATATTTTAAAACAGTTTATAAGATTAATGAGAGTTCACAATCAAAGATATTCCAAGGATTTTTCAGAATAATTTCTTTCAAATATAGTTCTTTTCTACCAGAGGACTCTTTACTTTCTAAGAAAAGAGGGCTTTAGTCTATTTAAAATCCTGTTCTTCCCAAGGATTCTTTTAAGAAGGCTTTAGTCTATTTAAAATCCTGTTCTTCCCAAGGATTCTTTTAAGAAGGCTTTATTTCTTCTGATTATTGTATAAAGCATCTATTTCAGCATCACTTAATGAACGATTAAAAATCATTGCATTATCAATATATCCATAATAATAACCCCAATGACATCCTGTTCCAACACCAATTGCAACAGAACTAGTATATCCAATAATTGTACGGGGAGCAGTATAAGCAGTAGTTAATTTTGGAGTTCCACTATCAAAGTATAATATTGCACTAATAGTATCAAATTTTAATGCAACAAAATGCCAATTTTGATCATTAATAACATCACTTGCAATTATACTTCCTGGAAGTTGATAAGTAGCTAAATCTTTTATAAGAAAAGATAATTTATTTGTTGTAAAATCAATTCCAATTCCACTACCACAGTAAGCACCAGTTGAATTTACAGAATTTATTGCAAAAATAGTTCCATTACTATTAAGAGAATCTTTTTTAAACCAAATAGTCAATGTTCCAGAAGTTAAAATTGTATTTGATAATATATTGGCAGTAAAACTTCCAGGAGAAGGGGTATTAACCAAAACACCATTAACTGATTGCGCAGCAAGATTATAAACCCCAGTATTTCCATTATCAGAAGAATCCAATGCATCTCCATCAAACTTCCACCAGCTAACAAGTCCAGTATTTAAATTAGCATCAAGAACCCTATTCCCACTTGCATCTTTTTTAACAATTTCAGGTTTTTCACCAACTTCGCTGCCAACAGAACTTCCCATTATAGGTACAACAAATATTTTATTTATTTCAGAATTATTATATCCAATCTCACTAGAATTAAAAACAAAGTTTTTTTGAGTCATTTCAGAAAGATTTTCATTTCTTGCTATTATTTTTCTCTCACCATTCTTATTTTCAAAAATAAATTTTAATCCACTTACAGTTCCTTCTCCAACACCTCTATAAACATTAATTTGCGCACCGCCTGTAACAAACAACTTTGTCTGTTTTATTTCCATACTTATGGTTAAAATATCTGTAGAATCTGAATCAGAGGTATTTTTCTTAACTATGCCATAGATAATATTTGCAACAATTATCATTGCAATAATTACAATTAATATAAGCAAAACAGCAGTTACAACTCCTGCTTGTGAGCGTTTAGACTTTGACATAATTTTATTCATATTAACAAAGCATGAACACGAATTAGATTTATTCAACCCCTTTTTCATAGAAATATAAACAATCAAGAGTTTAAAAATAATATGTTTTAGAATCCTGTTCTTCACAATGGCTCTTACAGAAGGATTTATTTCCCAGTACTTCCAAAACCACCAATTCCCCTATCAGTACTAGACAATTCTTCAACTTCTTCAAATTCAGGTATGTAATAATCCTGAATCACTCCCTGAGCAATTCTATCTCCTTTAATTATTTTATAGGGATTTTTTGAATGATTGCATAATACAATTTTTAATTCTCCACGATAATCAGAATCAATAACTCCTGCAAATCTATGTATTCCCTTAAATCCCATTCCACTTCTATCCCAAATAAAAAGTACTTTTCCAACAGGAACTTCTATTGCAATTCCGGTTGCAACAGCATGAGTCTCTCCAACTTGTAATTCATAATCTTCACAAGAATATAAATCAAAACCAGCAGCATGTTCACTTCCAACCAAAGGAATTTTTGCATCAGCATGCAATTTTTTTATTTTAACAGGAATTTTTTGTATCATGTTTAAATTTTTCTCTATGAAATTTTAACAGCCTAAAAATTTATAGTAAATTTTTTTGATCTTTTTTATATTTAACAAATAGAAAATTAATTACTTGTTTTTAAACTCTTTGTATAGCTAGATATTTCCATCCAGAATATTTTTGTTTATCAACTTTATCTATTTTATCAACCTGTGATTCTCCAAGTCTTGTCCTATCATACTTCATTTGAATTACAAGAGTATCTGGATGATATAATCTATATATATTAAATCTTGATTCATGATCTGGAAAAGAAGTTCCTGAAAATTCAACAACAAAAACATCATCACTTCCAAGAGTAACAACATCACCTGTTTGTAATTCATCTAAAGTTTGTATTTTTGCCATATTATCCCCTAGCCATTATTCTTGCTGCTTCCTGTAATATTTCTTCCTCAGAACAAACTCTTGCAAGTTTGCTTGGATCAGGTTGAGCATCCCAAGATTTAGGCCAGCTATCCCATTCAGCAGGATAAGCATGAGTGGATAAGTCATAGCCAAGTCTTTGAAGAGTTGCTTCTGATTGATTAAATCCATTTCCTTTTGCTTCAGCATCCATTTGAGCTGCAACTAATCTTTTTAATCCTGTTTCATCTCTACCTCCAAGTTTTATAAAAAAATCCTCAAGACTAGAGCTTATACCTTCATAACCAACTCTTTTCATTCTTTCAATCTGTTTTGGAAGGTTATCCCTATCGACATATAATCCATAAAGATGAAGTGAACTTGAATGATCAATATAACTTCCCATTTTAATTGGTTGACCAATTGTATCAGAAACTTTTCCAGCTAGTAATTTCATTAATCTAAGTTGAGCAACATTATTTTCATTCCACGCTTTAAACAAATCTCGACTTCTCCAATCTGTTTCATAGTTCATAACTAGATTTCCTTGGCTATCTTGAGCAAATCTTAATTGCCCTAATTGCCAGCAAGGAGGATCTTCTTGTTCAAGAATGATATCTTCACCAGCTCTCCATATTGCAAATTGATAATCTCTTCCACTTATTCTCTGTCTTTTATCCCAATCATGTTTTATTCTTTGAAAAACAAATGGAAGCTGTTCAACCATTCTTTCATTGTAAGTATAACCCCACCATTCAGGATGTTGTTCATTTTTTTTCCAATGATTATGAATTCCATGAGTAACTTCAAGAATATATTGCATCATTCCTTCTGCACCATCATACATTCCAGCAAAACAAATTGTAGGCTCTGCTTCTGTATCTTTCACAACAACAGTCATATTTGCATCAAAACCAAGACTCATTCCAGACCTATGTTTTGGAGTCTCGATTCTTTGCCCATGATCATAGCAAGCAATAATAGCATTAAAAGTAGCTTCAGCAAGATTATCTCCTTCAACTAGAATAGCAGGTTTTCTCCCTCCCCCCCTTAACGAATTATCTTCACTCATTTTAACACCTTTTTTTATAAATAACTACTTATGTAGTAAATGTTGATTTTTCTTTATTTAAAAATAAAGAACTTACCATCTTTTATAAACATAGTTATAAAATAAAATATATTTCAGAAAAACAAACTTATCCTATTAATAATTTGTCTAAGCTCTTAATACTCCAACATAAAACTGCGAATAAAATTTATCCTGTTCTCGAGTAACATCCATCACACTTTTTAAACTAGGAGGAACATAGCACCATCTTCTATTAGAAGTTAATAATGTAATTTCACTTTTTCTTACATAAAAAACATCAAACACCATGATTGCATGTGCTTTAATCAATGCATGAACAAGTCTGTCTCTAGAAGTTCCATCATATTGATGCAATTTATTATTAGCAAGTCTTTTCATTGCTTCCCTAGTTTCCTGAAATTCTTGAAAAAATGTTTCTGTTCTTTCAACTCCAAATACTCCAAGCAAAGATTCAAGCATTGTTTTTTTCATACAAATCAACTAATAAATTCAGTTTATAAGAATTATTGTAATAAAATAACTTTTTTCAGCATCTAGTATAGGTGCATTTAGAACACTTTTCACAACCTTCTTCACGAATCATTGGACTCTGGCAACTAGGACATAAGTTTGAACTTTTTCTTATTCTTGCTTTAGGAGATTCTTCACTATTTCCATTTGTATGGTTTCCATTATATCCTGCATTATATGGAGGCCCTTTTTCCAATGCTGTTCTTATAGCTTTTGCAAATGCATCGGGAAGTGATTTTACTTTATTTTCTCCAATTCCAGTTTGATTTTCTCCGCCAATATCTTCTAATTGTTCAACTATTAATCTAGGATCAACACCAGCTTTTATTGCAAGAGACATTAATCTTCCACCCATTTCAGCTAAAGCAGGCAAATCTCCTCCTGCTTTTCCAACAGCAACAAAACTTTCATATGGATGTGGAGCTTGTCCATCTTCAAAAGCCCAATTAAATGTTACAAATGCAGTATGGCCATAAGGAGTTTTAACAGCAACAGTCCTTCCAAAAACATCTCCAGGTCTTGGTTTTTTTAATTCAGACCTAACCAATTGTTCAAGTTCCCCCCTCATATTCCTATTTGTCTTTCCATCAGATCTTGCTTCAGTATCTAATACCTGTGTTTCTAAACTTCCATCAACATAAACAGTTATTCCTTTACAACCTTTTTTATGCGCAAGAACATAAGCATCAAGAATATTTTCAACAGTTGCACCTGAACTAAAATTAATTGTTTTACTTATTGCATTATCAACATTTCTTTGGAATACTGCCTGCATTTCTATATGATGTTTATAATCTATATCCATTGAAGTCTTGAAAACATCCTGTATTTCCTTAGGAATTTCTTTAATACCCTGACAACTTCCTTTATTAGCCCTGACTTTTTCAATTATTTTATCGACATCAAGACCAGCTTCTTTTATTGCTTCAACAAAAGGAGGAACAATTACTTCAACACTATCTCCACCCCTCATTTCTTTATAGTATGTTAATGCATAATAAGGTTCAATTCCAGAATTTACACCAGCAACCATTGCAATAGAACCAGTAGGAGCAATTGTTGTTCTTGCAAGATTTCTAACTCTTTCATTAGGATTTTCTTTATCATAATCACTTTGATCAAATGCAGGAAAAACCCCTTTTTCAACACCAAGTTTAACAGATTCTTCTTTAGCAACTTTGTTTATAACACCCATTACTCTATCAGCAAGTTCATATGCTTCAGGACTATCATAACCTATTTTCATTTTCATCAACATATCAGCCCACCCCATTACACCTAATCCAATTCTTCTATGTCTTCTAATTGTTTGTTCAATTTTTGGAATAGGTCCTTCATTTAAATCATTGACATTATCCATAAACCTTACAGCATGTCTTACTGTTTGTTCCAATCTAGAAAAATCAACTCCTTTATTGCTAACCATATTCGAAAGATTAACACTTCCAAGATTACATGCATCATAGGGATGAAGAGGTTGTTCACCACAAGGATTTGTAGCATCAAGTAAACCATCTGCCCTCAATAAATTATCTCTTTCAATTGTATCTAAAAATATTATTCCAGGATCCCCTCTTTTATGAGCATAGGCTGCAATTAAACCTAAAACTTTTTTTGTATCTATCTTAACAATGCCATGTTCATCAACTCTTCCAACAACTTCTTGTTTAGTTAACACATCTTGACCTTTTTCACCACTATATTGAATCATTCCAAGTTCATCAAGTACAGGATAACAATTAACAACATCTTGTCCTCTGATTAACAATGAAGCAGGTATTGGTTTTTTACCAACTTCAGATCCTGCTTTTGCAGTCATTATATTTATTTCTACATTTTCAAGATCTCTTGCAGTAATGTCTCTTCCATCAAATCTTAATGTATATTCTTCTCCTCTTTCATAGGCTTCCATAAATCTATTGCTCATTCCAACAGAAATATTAAAATTTCTTAAAACTCCATACATATCCTTTGCTCTTATAAAATCAAAAATATCCGGATGTTCAACATTAAGCACACCCATATTTGCACCTCTCCTATTTCCGGAATTAATTACTTCTGTTTCTTTATCAAATTGCCCTGCAAATGATATAGGGCCTGATGCAACACCTTTTTTTACTTTAAATCCACGAGGTCTTAATCTAGAAAAATTATAACCAGTTCCACCACCATTTTTATGAACAAGTGCAGCTTCAGCAACAGCTTGATATATTTGTCCAAGATCATCTGGAACAGGCAATACATAACAATTAGCAAGAGCTTTTACTTCTGTTCCCAAATTTGCCAGAACTCTTCCTCCAGGAAGAAAATCTAGGGAAGACATCATTTCATAAAATTTTTTAGCATAACTTTCAACCTGTTTGGCATCAGCACCATATTTTACTTCAGCTCTTGCAGCTTCTGAAGAAATAGTGTATAATCTTTCTGCAGGAGTTTGAACTCTACCACTGTCAGTTGTAAGATATTTTTTTTCCATAATACCTACTCCTGATTCTCCAAGCCTATCCTCAAGCATGTTTGGATTTACATAATCTGGCATTTGTAGTGTTGTAGTCATTTTATCTCCTTTTTTGTTTATGTCAGGAATTAAAACCACATTCTTTAGAATGTGGTAGTAATTTAACAGGTTTTAATTCCTGAACATCCTAAAAACAAGTGCCTGTCGCAAACCACACACTAAAGTGTGTTGTGGCATATTGTTTTTTTGATTTTATGTTTACTATTTTTTTAATCAACCTCTTTCATTGCTTTCTTGAAAACTTCAAATCGTTAGATTTGAATGTTGCCAAAAATTTAAAAATTTTTTAGCATTAAGATTTTAATCAACTTCCTTCATTGCTTTTTTAAAATCTTTTAAATCATTAAAGTTCATATAGACACTTGCAAACCTTATGAATGCAACATCATCTAATTTTTTTAATTTGTTCATCACCATTCTTCCTATTATTTCAGTTTTTACTTCTTTTCCCTTCTTCTTTAAATTTTCTTCAATTTCTTCAACTATCTCATCTATTTTTTCAATAGACACTGGCCTTTTTTCACAAGCTCTTATTATACCATTTTTTATTTTCTCTTTGGAAAAAGCTTCTCTTCTTCCATCTTTTTTTACAACAATAATATTTCCCTGTTCTGCTTTTTCATAGGTTGTAAATCTTTTTTTGCATTTTAGACACTCTCTTCTCCTTCTCGTACCATCAGGAGACTCACGTTTATCAGTGACATGAGTTTCTAGACCACAAAATATACATTTCATTTATTTTTTATAGTTCTATATCGTGTAAACTAGGAGATTTTTAATCTCCTCCCTAACCCTGACGATATACAACCTATTGTATACCTCCTTTTTCTAAAACACAACTACTTGTGTTTTGTAGTATTCTAATAAAACAGTACTTTATAAATATTTCTGTAATTAACTACATACAATTTTTTTTCCGACGATAAATTTAAATCTAAAGATTTATAAATTAAGATAAATTATTAACAATATGGTAGGTGAAGAACTTTTTTCAGCAAATCCAACTGCATTACTAAGCAGTTCACTTGGAATTTCAAACAATTTTGCAATAGCAATAATTTTTATTATTACCATTTGGTCTTTAGCATGGAAAGGATTTGCATTATGGAAATCTGCCATGAAAAAAAATAAAGTATGGTTTGTAATACTATTAATTGTGAATACAATCGGAATCCTAGAAATTCTTTACATCTATGTATTTTCAGAAATGAATTTTAATAAAAAATATAATAAAATAAAGAAAAAATAATTAATTACTTTTTTTATGAAGGTTCGTAAGAACCGAATAATAGAAAAATTCTAATTTTTCTTTTTAGCTTTTTTCTTAGCCTTTGATTTACAACAACATCCACATGGCATTTTGTTTTTACCTCTTTCTATAATAATTAAAAATATTAGAATTATATAAATCTAATGATGTTCCCCATTAGCTTCTTTATCTAATTTTTCCAATTCTTTTTTATATAGTTTTTCTCCGAGGTCTTTTTTAAAAGAGCTCTTTCCATGTTTCATTTCATAATCTAAAATAGCTTTTTTTAATCCACTTGAACCAAGCACAGAGCAATGAACTTTAACAGAAGGCAATCCTTCAAGTTTATCAACAATCTTCTGATTTGATATCTTCTTTGCTTGTTCAATTGTTTTCCCTTTTGCAATTTCACATAATGCTTCAGAACTTGCAATTGCACTAACACATCCGAATGTTTGAAACTTAATATCTTTTATCTTGTTGTCCTTAACCTTAAGATAAATTTTCATAATGTCCCCACATTGAGGATTTCCAACTTGCCCAACCCCATCTGGATTTTTTATTTCTCCAAAATGTTGAGGATTTGTAAATCTCTTCAAGACTGCCTTTGTATACGCATTAAAATTATTTTTTTCTTGTTTTTTTACCATTTTGTTTATTATTAGTAATATTTAATTAAACTTAGATTACCTATTAGCTTAAACTCATATACTTTCTCATTTTTGTTATTATACATTAACGATATTTTCATTTTCTTTTAATTTTCTTCTTTTCCTTTAATTTATTCTCTCCATTAAGTTCTTTCACAAGTTCATCAACATCAATTCCATGAACCAATGCACCTTGTTCCAATGTTTCAAATCCAGCCATACCGCAGCCAATGCAATGCATTCCTTTTTCAAATAATATCATGATTGCATCTGGATTTTTTTCAATTATTTCATTGAATGTCATTTCTTTAGTTATCTTTATTTTCAAATCTTTCTTTGTTTCTGAAGATTTGGAAAGACTGAAATTGTTAGTTTCAGACAATTTCTTTATTTTTTGTTTTTTCATGATATTTTTTATTAATGTTTATAGAGTTTATTAGTTATGCAGTTTAGTCTAATCAGCTTAGATACTCACTTTATTGTTGTTTAACATTAACAGTATGTCACCTTTTTGTTTATTGTATCGGACTCATTTTTCTTAATTTTTCAACAATTCCAGGTAATATTCCTAAAACATAATCTATTTCTTCTTCTGTATTAAATTTTCCAAGACTTAGTCTTATTGAACTATTTATTTGCATATGAGAAAGTCCAATAGCAGTAAGCACATGGCTTTTTTCAAGTGAATGTGACGCACAAGCACTTCCTGTTGAACTACTTATTCCATAGGAATCTAAAAATCCACCAATTGCTTCACCTTCAATATTATTGAATCTTATGTTAATATTATTTGCAAGTCTTTTACTTCCACTAGGCCCATTTAAATTTGTATTCGGAATTTTTAAGATTCCTTCAATTAATTTATCTCTTAATCTTCCAATTTCCTTTACATCTTTGTGACCCATAAGTTTCACAGCCTTTGCAAAACCAACAATTCCAGAAACATTTTCAGTTGAACTTCTTAATTTGAATTCATGTCCACCTCCATGAAATAAAGGAGTTATTTTGTTCTTAACATCCTTGTTTATATACAATCCCCCAACTCCCTTAGGCCCATGAATTTTATGAGAATTCAAAGTTAAAAAATCAAGATTCATTTTATTAACGTCAATGTCTATCTTAGTATAGCTTTGGCAAGCATCTGAATGAAAATAAACATTATTTTTCTTACAAATTTTTCCAATTGCTTCTAAGTTCTGTATTGTTCCTATTTCATTATTGCCATGTATAACACTTACAACAAGAGTTTTATCAGTAATAGCTTCTTCTAGTTCTTTTAAATCAATAAAACCTTCAGAATCAACATTAAGATAAGTTATTTTAGCTCCAAGTGTTTCAAGCCATTTACAACTATTCAAAATACAATCATGTTCTATTTTTGTAGTAATAATATGATTCTTTTCTTTTCCAAAAGAAAAAAACAATCCTTTTAATGTAAAATTATTGCTTTCTGTTCCTCCAGAAGTGAATATTATTTCTTCTCTTTTTGCACCAATTGATTTTGCAATTACATCCCTAGAATCTTCAAGAGCTCTTTTTGCTTCCTGCCCAATAAAATGCTGAGAGCTAGCATTTCCAAATTTTTCAGTAAAATAAGGCAACATCTCTTTAACAACTTCATCATCAACCCTAGTTGTTGCAGCATTATCTAGGTAAACTTTTTCAACTTTTGTTTTGTTTTTATTAAATATTCCCATATTATTATTATTATTATTATTATTAATTTATTCAGAAGATGTTTAAGTAGCAAGATTAATATTTTATGCTCAACTTACTTATCTTACATACATTACTGATTTATATTTTTCCTCCATTTCATTTTATTCCTTTAGCTAAGCATTTCTTACAATATTTACTTTCATGCTGGTCTAATATTTCAAGCATAGGAAGGATAGTTTCTTTATTCAAATGATAAATTCTTTGCTTACCTTTTTGTTTCATCTGAACAATAGCACAATTCTTCAAAGATTTTAATGCATGGCTTATTTTTGATTGTTCTTCTTTTAATTCCTTTGCTAAGTCTAGAACACTCATTTCTTTTTCCTTAAGCATTCCAACAATTCTAATTTTAAGGGGATTTGCAAGATTTCCAAAAAAAGGATAGTATTTTATATTCTCCATTGTATATTTCTTAGTATTCATATGAACTAAGGTTCATATATAAATGTTTCTATGATACAAAATAATCATTATCCTTACTAACAATAATGCATTTAAACTCCAATTAATCAATATAAAAGAAAAGGATGGATGTTAAACAATAACTTATCTAACCAAGCTTACCACTTACTAAACCAAGTTTTACATTAGCTAATAATATAAATATAAAATGGTAAATCATAAATGCTCAATTATTGCAGATCCAGATAGTCCTGGATGGGAATTTGCAGAAAAAATTTATCATGAGCTTAGGATGAAAAGTGATTTATTTGAACTGAACAAAATTAACATTAAAAGATTTAGAGATAATGAAATAAAACCAAAAATAGAGCTAAATGTAAGAGAAAGATATTGTTTTTTTATCCATAATTCAAATTCAAAACCAAGTGACTGGTTTTTAGAACTTGCCTTGATAAATCAAGCCCTTGTTAATTCCTCAGCCTATAAAGTGATTAATGTTCTTCCATATTTAAAATTCAGTAGGCAAGATAGAAAAGATGAATCAAGAGTTCCAATATCTGCAAAGGCAATAGCAGATGTAATTAGTTTATATGCAAATAGGGTTCTTACCTTAGATGTACATAATCTAGCTATCCAAGGATTCTATGATACTAAGGTTATTTTTGATAGTCTTTATTCTTTTCCAACAGTTATTAATTATTTAAAAAAACACCATCCAGAAATAATCAATAATCTTGTAATAATGTCTACAGATGCAGGAGGAGCTCAAAGAGCAAAAATGTTTGCAAAATGTTTAGGAATAAAAGATATTGCAGTTGGTTATAAAACAAGGGAAAAAACAGGAGAAGTTGAGGACTTAAAAATACTTGGAGATGTTAAAGATAAAGATGTATTAATAATTGATGATATTGTTGATTCAGGTGGAACTTTAATAAAAGCAGCAGAAGCATTGAGAAAAGAAGGTGCAAATAAAGTATATGTTTATGCAACTCATGGAATATTTACAAAAGGATATAAAGAAGTTACAGACTGCTTTGATAAATTATTCATAGGAGATACAATAAAACAGCCAGAGGACATTAATGCCGAAATAATTTCCTTCATACCATTATTTGCAGAAGCTATCTATAGAATCAGTGAAGGTGAAAGTCTAAGTGAATTATTCAAGGATGGATATTAAATATCTATTGTCTAGCTAGTATGAATTTCTTCATTAATTCCAGAATTTCTTCTTGTTTATTAGGCAAAAATGTAATTGAACCTGCATTTTTATGCCCGCCACCTTCAACAAAAGAATTTGGAGTGTGTTTATTCAAATAGGAAATAAGTTCATGCATTGAAAAATTAGAATCATCAGTTGCACGAATAGTTATTGCAGTCCTCATTAAACCAGCAGTGACTAAATTGTTTACACCATGGGTTTTTTGCAAATCATCATGCACCATTCCAACACACTTTCCAGGTTTAGGATAAAATCCAAATCCAGGAAAAGTATTTTCAATATCTAGTAATTGTAAAGTTGTCTTTCCAATTTTTTCAACATCTGTATTTGACTTAGCAATAAGAAGTCCTTTTTCTTCTAATCCAATAATATAAGGTGCCATTAAACTAACAAGTTCTTTTTGTTTATGTCTTGGTTCTCCGAATATAACTCCAATATATTCTCTAACTTCCATAAATCTTACTTTTGCAGAAACAAAATCAATAACTTTTGAAATATTAACAAGCAATTCTTTTGTATAACCTTCTTTTTCAGCAATTTTTACATATTCTTTTATCAGTTCTGGATTTGTAATATCAACCCTATCTGCTAAGCCTGCAATAGCAGGAAGCACTTCTAAACCCTGAACATTATTGATAAATCTAGCTAATTCAGCACCCAACATTCCAGCAGAAAATTTGCTTCCATCTTCACCAACCAAGAAAGGATTTACATGAGTTAATACTTCTCTAGAAATAACATCATGATGTTCAAATTTTTGATTTCCTTTTTGATTTGAACAGACAGAAGATATATTATCTTCTGTATCAAAAAAATGATGATCAATAACAATAAATTCAATTCCATGAACTTTTCCCTGTTTTATTCCAAATAAATCTTCAGGAGTAGAACCATTATCAGTTATAATAACCAAAGGCATTTTATTTGAGAATTTAGCTACATTTCTAAGAGAATTAGCAGTATCTCTAATAGAATCATCAATTTCATAAAAAGGAGCCTGACAAGGACTTCTCATAAAAAATTCATAACCTGCTTTTTCACTTCCATGTTCTTTCTCAATTAATGGTAAGATTGCTTTTTCAAGAGCATAACCAGCACAATACCCATCTGTATCATTATGATGTCTTATTATAATTGGCCTATTCTGTATAATTGCAAGCCTGATTTCAAAAGCAGCTTTAATAATTAGTGGTTTTAATTTTTCAATAATTTCACTTTTAACTAAAAAATCAATTTCTTTAACTTCAGCTCTTTTTTTCTGTAAATGAATTATTTTTTCAAGATAAACCTTATGCTCTTCAGGATTTAATTTTTCTATTTTTTCTATTTCCCCTTCCAACTCACCATTATATTCATTGATTGTAACAACAGCCTTTATTGTATCACCCATATCAATTTCAGGATAAGCTCTTTGACCCTGGCCAACAAATCCTTTTAGTGCAAGAGTAGCTGTTCCATCAGAAACAACAAATATAGTTGGCCCACCAGTTTGTGTAACCTGTTCAATCAATCCAGAAACTTCAACATTTTGATTAAAAAAATCCTGATTAATATCTTTTATTTCAACACTTTCAGCTGCTTTATTCACAAACTTTTCAAATTTAGAGAATTTGTCTGATTTTTCAAATTTTCCCTTTGAAAAACCTTTCTTCTGAAATTTATTATTAAACCGATTGTTTTTGTTTCCCATTTTAATAAAATAATTTATCCAAAACTCTCCTTTTTATATAATTAGATATAATCAGGGTTTTTAAATTATGCTTCATTTCTAAATCATATGAATATTTACCTGTTTTTTAATACTTTTTTAATAGATGCACTTACTTAATCCAAAGATTTAGAGTTATATGCAGATATCAATATAAATTAGAAAGATGTTTAACCTCTATTTTTTATTTTAAGACGTTTGTTATATCAGTTCATGTATTCCCTTTGCAATCATTTCAATTGCAACAGCAGTTAAGAACAGTCCAAGAACCCTTGAGGTGATATCTATCACCTTTACATTTATTTTAGCTATTGTAAAAGAGAAGAATATGAATATTATTGCAACAAATATAAATGCTACAAAGATATTGGATATCATTGAAAAACTTCCAATTTCATAGGCCTTTAAAGTAATAAATGCAATTGTTGAAGGTCCTGTAAGCAAAGGAGTTGCAATTATGGATACAAGAGCATCTGTTTCCTTTATATTTTTTTTATCATCCTGCTTTGCTCTTATTTTATCTAACCCTAAAAGCAAGAGTACAACTCCTCCAGCAACTCTAAAAGAATCTATTGATATTTTAAACAAATTAAACAAAGAAGGTCCAACAATAGCAATAATCACTGCAACAATAAATGCTACAATAACAGCACTAACTGCAATCTTCTTAACATTCATTTTGCTTTTGTATGCAGAAAGCAACACTGGGAATGAAGAAAGTGGATTTATTAGTATAAATAATTGAACAATTAATGCATAATCAAAAAGATTCATTTTTACCTCTCAATTAATTAATCCAGTTTAGGTATTTAAATTTATTTAATCAATAATCTTCATCTAAGGAATAGATTTTAAAATACTGAATTATTAATATTCTAAAGAGGAATAATATGAATTTTACAAATTTTGATCAAGTTCTGAATTTTATACAAGTTCAAGGATATATTGTAATTTTAATCCTAATGATTATTGAAGGCCCAATAGTTACAACAGCAGCTGCATTTGCAGCTTCTTTTGGTATTTTTAATATTTTTATTATATTCTTCTTGTCAATTGCAGGGGATTTGATTGGAGATATTATTTATTTTGAAGTAGGAAAAAAAGTAAGAGGAAATTTTATTGAAAAATATAGCAAGAGAATAGGTGTAGAAAATAAAACTCTAAAAAATATTGAGTCTATGCTTCATAATAATTTAATGAAAGCAATGGTTTTTATTAAATTTACACCTGTATTAGCAAGTATAGGCCTTCTTTTAAGCGGAGCACTAAGAACTCCCAGAAGAAAGTTTATCATTGCCTCATTATTAATAACAATCCCAAGAGCAATATTCTTTACAGTGGTTGGATATTATTTTGGATTAGCAATAAAACCAATATTAAAATACTATAACTTAACAGGATACATATTTTTTATAATTGTGGTATTAATGCTTATTTTTTATATCTTTTACAAATGGTTCATTGAAAAATTAATCCTTTCTTACACTAAAGAAATAAGTAAATAATTTTCTTGTGTTCTTAACAATAAAATAGTGCACAGGTTTTACTTTATTATGACACTTACCATATCCAAAATTTTTAATACACCTAAAAAAATCACCTGCATTATGAACAATAGGAATTATCTTTCCATTACTAAGAAACATTCCATTTTTTATTTTAAATTTTCTATTGAATATTGTTATAATAAAATTATAATCACTACCTATTTCAAAAAAACCATGTCTATAGAAATAAATATTAACTAAAAACTGGTCAGGTCCAAAAACCTTTTTGTTTATTAGATTATCTTCAATAAACTTACAAAGCATAATGAATTTATCAGTTGGAGCAACAATAAATCCAGCATTTAATGATTTTTTATTATTTAGAATTTGGATTATTTCTTTTTTCAGATGTTTGCTAAAAAGATTTCTCCTTAGTATCTGTTTCATAAAAGGATCTTTCAATTCTTCTGCAACAATCCTAAAATCATTTTTATTTTTAAAAAATAGATGGGTTATATCTTTTTGAAATATAATATCTCCACTATCACAGGAAATTATTTGTTCATACTTATTTTTTTCTAAAAATTTTCTTAAATCCCTAAATCGAATATTTACAACATGCCCATCTCTATTACATTTTATAACAATAACTTCTTTAGATAAGAGTCTTTCTTTTTGTTCATTTGTAAGTCCATAGTCTAAAACAACAATATCCACCAAGTTTCTGTCTATATTCATTAAAAGTGATTTTAACCAATGATTAACTAAGAAATTTCCATACTTAGAATCACAGGCAGTTATAATTGCAAATTTCTTCATAGAATTACATTCTATCTTTCTTTATAAATTTTAAGATATTCTATTTTTTCCAATCATGAGTTAACTTGCTACAGGTATCAATTGTTAAGGACTCATTATCCTCTTGAATTTCATTTAAAAATTCTTTTCTAGCTTCTGAAATCTTCTTTTTAACATTCATCTCATCTCCATTACCTTCATCCCCACTAAATTCCGACTCATCACCCCTATTATTATTATTATTATTATTTCGATTATTCCAACTTACACCACCATAACTTTTTCCATTATTAAACCCATTCTGTTCACTATGGCTCTCTCCTTCACCCACACTTCCAAACACCTCCACAGTTCCACATTCTCTAGTCTTAAACCTATCTCGAAGAATGTTTGCATTTGCCGCCCCATCAATCTCATTAGAGTCCTCTCGGATATATTTGCTAATATAGTCAATTTCCTTGATAGAATTAGGTAGTTTAGAAATTGGCTTATTAGAGAATCCTTCTTTGGAAGTAATCTTATTCGAAGGATTGTCTATAAATCTATAATCTTCAGAAGAATTTTCATCAACCTCAATTGCCATAGGCAATTAAGCAGAGCATAGTTTATAAAATAATATATAATACACGCCCGCGCCAAACTCTCGATAAAAGTGTCTCAGTTGAGCCTCACAAGAATATATTCCAGTAACTTTCAATCATCTCACTAGCAATAAACTGTACTAATTCAAAATAATCTTCAATTTTTACCTTAAACAAATCAGAATTATCAGCTTTTCTCATAGCTTTAAGATATTTTTCACGATTTTTATTTCTAATGACTATTGGCGGATAATTATTTTTAATTAAAATATAATTTAGTAACATTCTTCCAGTTCTTCCATTTCCATCCATAAACGGATGGATTTTTTCAAACTTATGCTGAAAAATAATAGCTAAAACTAATGGATGAAGCTTTTCCTTATTTTCTTTATCTGAAGATTGCTTTGCAATCGAAGATTTGAGAACTCGGTTCTCATTATACCATTTTAATAATAAATCCATATCTGTTTTTACATAAGGGGCAGGTGTTGATTTAAAATTAGCTTTTATAACCCTAACATCTTGAGTTCTATAGCCTATTCTTTTATCAATATTATCTAAAAGATTTTTGTGAATATTTATTATAAAATCATGAGTAATTTCTTCTTTACTTTCAATTACTTCAGAAAATACTTTTTCTGTATTCTGCAAATCATAAATTTCTCTAAGTGTTCTGTTTTTAGGTGTTTTTCCATCTTCCAATAGTTTTTTTGCTTCTGCAAGTTTTATTGTATTTCCTTCAATTGAAGTAGTATTATAAGCAAATTCTATTAGAAAATTCTTTAGAATTTCCCTGCGAGTCAAAGAATCATGTTTTTGAAATTCTCTTAAATAATGAAGTTTGCAAGCCTCAACTTCACTAAGTTTTTCTCCTAAAAATAAATCTTGTTTTAATTTTAACTTTTTGACTTCATCAACAAGCCTATTTGATTCTAGAAAATTATGAATAGTCTTATATGCCTTTCTTATTTCATTTTTATATTTTGGAAGGTTTTCAAGTGATTTTTTTACATCTTCAGTATTACTTCCAAGATATGCTAAATCTTTAGTAACAAGCTTATCTTCTTTTTTTTCAGATGCCCTTAAGTAATAATATTCTTTCTTTCCAATAGTTTTCTTATAGATATATGCCATAGGAAATCTAAGAAAGCCTAGTTTATAAATCTTACCCTTTATTTATAAAATTATATTATAAAGGGTAAACGCCCGCGCCGAACAAAAGGACTTTTAGTAAATATTAATAAAATTGGAAAGAACTTTTGTGAATAGAACTCTGGATAAAAGTGTCTCAGTTAGAAGAAATTATTGTTCTTTTTTATGATATAAATTTAATATGATTACTCTTTCCTCATGTTTTATATAGCAATAAGAAAGTCTAAATGGAGATACATATAATTCTCTTGTTCCTCTTCGGTCATACATCATAGGTTTTCCAATTTCAGGATTATTTTTTATTTTTTCAATTTGTTTGATTACTCTTTCCTTTAAATTATTATCCTTAATTTTTGAAAATGTTTCTCTAAATTTATCATCAAAATTAACTCTTGTCATTTTAACCTCTTTTTTATTATAATCTGAGAAATAGAATTAAATCACCATTTCTTCATTTCTTCTATAAAATTGTCAAATCCCATTTCTTTAAATTCCCCTCTTTCATACCTTTTATATGCCTCTTCAGTTCTTCTTGCAAATTCTAAATCTTCCTCAAGAGTTTTACTAAATTCATCAGCTTTTTTTAATATTATCTGACTATCATTTTTAATTATAACAAGTTTATCTCCTTCTTTCAAATCTCCTCTCATCTCTAAAGGTATAACTATTTGTCCTTTAGAGCTTATTCTTGTTATTGATATATTTTCCATGTTAAATTTTTAAATTTAATCAGACAGAAAATTCTTAATTTTCTGTATATGTAAGATTAGTCTTACTAGTATATAAATATTTCTATGAACAAATCTTACTCTCTACAAATGATATTTGTATTGTAAGGGGTAACCGCCCATGCCAGACACCCATCATCTGGGTATATCTTAGTGTTTTTATAAGAATTACTTAATCTATTGAATTTATAAGAGCTGTCGAGATAAAATATATCTATTTGACTTACCCCTACATAATAGGAAGATTTAAATATGTGTAGGGGTATAAATAATTATGGTAAGTGTTAAATATAAAACTATTAATGGAAAGAAATATCTTTATGCAGAACATTCTTTTAGATTGCCTAATGGCAAAATCAAAAAAATATCTAAATTAATACAAAACAAAGAAGAAGAAAAGAATAGGGGGATAAAAGATTATTTCTTAAAAAAACAAATGGAATCTTATCAGGATTATGCATTAGAAACCTATAAACCAGATAGTATACTTAATGAAGAACAGATAAAAAAATTAGAACAGATAAAAGTAGAATATAAAGAAATAATGAAATCTTTTACTAAAAATCAAATAAAAGACATTTTAGACAGATTTACTGTTAATTTTACTTATGAATCTAATGCTATTGAAGGCAATTCTTTAACTCTAAAGGATGTAACTCTTATACTTGGGGAAAATGTTGTTCCAAAAAACAAGGATTTAAGAGAAGTTTATGAAACAAGAAATACAAGAGAAGCCCATGAATTATTATTCAAAAATAAAGTAAAAATAAATATCAAAGATATAATTAATATTCACTCTATTCTTGTAAAGGATACAGGTGTTCAATTAGGATTTAAGAAACTTCCAAATTATCTTTTAATGAGGGATTTAAAAACAACTCCTCCTGAAAAAGTTGAAGAAGAAATGAACAAACTAATCCTTTGGTATAAAGCGAGTAAAAATAAAATTCATCCATTAAGACTCGTGAGCGAATTTCATGCAAGATTTGAAAGTATCCATCCATTTGATGATGGAAATGGAAGAACTGGAAGAATTTTGTTAAATGCTATACTTTTTGAACATAATTATCCTCCTTTAATTATAAGAAAAACAGCAAGAATTGCATATTTTTCTTCATTAGAAGCTTTTGATAAAGGATATAAAAATAAACTAGAAAGATTTTTGCTCGATAAGATAAAAGATACCTTTGAAAAATTTTTTAAGATTTATGTTAAATATCTTTAAATATAAGGACCAGAATAGGATATAACAAATCCGCCCGCGCCTGTTTAAATTCCCATTTCTTTATTATTAATCTTACCAAAATGATAATTTAAAACTCAAACATCGGGTTCCCCGAGTTCATAGTCTCGGTTAAAATTATAAGAGAAAGCGCCCGCGCCGAGACTCGAACTCGGGTTGCATCCGTGACAGGGATGAGTGCTAACCACTACACTACGCGGGCAAGTTTAAGCTAAGTCAAATATCTGCTTTAATAGCTAGATTGAACTTGACCTAGGCATGATTATTTTACAATTTTAAGATTTTTAAACCTTAGTATTTATAGAATTATCTCTTTCTCTTTTTCATCCAATTAAGAATAAACATTACACCAATAATAATAGCAGGTAATGCAATTATCATTGACCAACTAAGTGCAATATACCATTGTGGCCACAATCTTATGGCTGTTGATATAAAATAAAGCACGCCCAATCCAATAAATATAATTCCTCCAACTAGATTATATCTCCATGCAATTAGCAGAACAATTATTAATAAAAAACTAGGAATCAAATGCATAAATAGCCCTAAGATTGTTCCCCAAAAACCAAGATTCGAATCAAAAATATCCAATGCAAATAAACTAATAAACATTACAAATAATATGGCTAATATTCTGGGAGTCCAAAACAACCATTTATTGACTTTCTTATTCTTTTTTAAAATTATTTTTTTCATATATAGCTAATGAATTAGAAGTATTTATATCCTGTTATCAATAATTTATTTCAGCAAGAGGAAAGTATCTCTAACTTCTAAACTAACAAATTCTTAAGAGGCTGAACATGAGAAGACTCAAACAAATTTTAACATTAATAATAAGACCCAATTAATCAACCTAAGAACTATTTCTTCAATAATATAATAAACCTACTAAGTTTTGCATGACTAATTAATATAAACACTACCAATAGAAAAGATTTTGGTTAGACTTATCTTCCAAAATTAGGCTCTGTCCGGAATAAATTAATCTAGTCTTATATTGAATAATAAATCTCTTCATTTTTCTTTCACGCCCTCAATTATTAGGGGCGCGTAAATAAAAATAAGTTTAATTCTAATAAGTATAAAGAACTCCGGACAAAGCCCAAAATTAAAACCCTAATAAAAACATTATTTCTTCCTATGAGCTTCGCCCTTCTCAACCCTTTTTGTGAATATTAAATAACAAACAGGTAATATTCCAAAAGTGCTTACTATTAATAATATCCAAAACCAAAGTTTAGAATTTTTCTTAGAAGCTCTCCACATTGCAAATCCTTTCATAATCATATCAAATATAGTAAGCAACATTATTCCAAAAATAACAGCTAAGGACTTTATAACTTCCTTTCTAACATCAGGATTAGTTTTTATAGCATTTATAAGAGCTTCCTTAGGATTAGGCGGGCTTATTCCATTCTGAAGATAATTCATCTGATTATTTGCTATTTGCTGTTGAATTGAACCCTGCACAGTATTAGCACTAACAAAACTAAAAATATTAATTAAAAATATTAATCCAAAAATTAAAGCTAATTGTTTTTTCATTTCCTCTTTTTCCAATTTATAATTAATATAAAAATTAGGAGTTTATAAATTATACGAATTTATAACAGATCTCAATTAGTCTCTACTTATCTTTCTAAATCTATTAATCAAAAAAATGATCCTTGACAAAGTCAGGTTATTTTTTTCCCAAGAATTTTATTAGTCTTAGGACCTATCAGCTATTTGATTAATTAAGTTATAACTTACTTCCCTATGCTAGATTATATTGTTTTACATACGATACCTATACTTTAAGATATTCTGCTTTACAATTATAAGGGAATATTCAATTAACAATATTTAAAAATCCTTATGGCTATGTTTTAATATCACAATGAACAACAATGATGAAACAGGGGGAGTACTTCAGAGTATATTATACTTTTTTATACTAATTTTATTATTAGTTCTACTAAGTGTATCTATTTATGCAGGATATATTATATATAGGGATTTGCCAAGAGAACCAGAAAATTTAAATGTAGTATTAAATCCTGAGGCCAATGATTCTACAAATTATGATTCTGATGTTAATCAGTTTAATAAAAACATGAAGTTTAATCATAATAATATTTCCTATAGATTTTTTGATTGCAACTATGAGCAAGAAATAAGAGTGTTAAATGCATTTGAAATTCTGTCCAATGAAACAGGATTAATAACCTTTGTTAAATCATTAGGATTTCCAGACATTGAAATTTTATGTTCTGAAACTAGCAAGCAGACACAAGAACTAGGATCAGAGTATTTTATAGCAGGAGAAGGAGGAGCAAAAGAAATAATTCAAACAATCAAGTATAATATTATAACCTCTGGTTCTATATTGCTCTATGATTCTCCAACAGGTTCTTTAAAATGTAATTCTCCTGAAATAGAATTACATGAATTACTTCATGTCTTTGGTTTTGACCATTCTTCAAATAAGAATAGTTTAATGAACCCCTATCTAAGTTCCTGTAAGCAAAAGATTGATGTTTCAATAATCAATGAATTAAAAAGATTGTATGCAGAAACAAATCTTCCAGACTTGTATTTTGAAACTTTTTCCCAACCAATTAAAAAAGGAAGATATTTGGATTTGAATTTTACAATAAAAAATTCAGGAACAGTAGATGCAGAAAATGCAAGTTTTTCAATCATTGAAGAAGGAAAAATTTTAGAGACCCATAGCCTAGCAGATATAAATTTTGGGGCAGGAGTATTAATGAAAATGGAAAATATAAAATTAAGAAGTTCAGACCCAAAACAAATTTCAATAATAATTGATTACAATCAGAATATACCAGAACTAGATAAAGAGAATAATATAGCGGAGATAACTTTCTAAAAAATATACAAATAGTTATTCATTAAATTTTAAATATGTTAATGTCAGAAATTAAACCACATCTTTTAAGATGTGGATGTTTACTTGTTTTAATTTCTGAGCCATCAAAATATTTTAAATATTTTGTGGCGCCTAAAACTTCTGAAAGTTTTAGTGCGCATCCTAAAAACAAGTGCCTGTCACAAACCACACATGTCAGAAATCTTTTATGGATTTCTGAGCACTATTGAGAATTAAAAATTCTCAAAGCTTTAGTGTGTTAAGTAAATTATAATTGGCTTAAAAGAAATTATACAAAATTACTATAAAAAATAAAAAATAAAAAATCTAGTCAGGAGAAATTTCTTCTTCCTCTTCATCATCTTCAGATTCATCATCTAAATCTTCATCAAATTCTTCATCGTCTAGATCTTCATCATCAGATTCTTCAATTTCTTCTTTTTCTTCTATCATCTTTTTGATTGTATAAATTTAATTAAAATAAGTTGTTTTTTTCTGTTTTTAAACCTTTTCAATAAAAGACTATTTTAATTTTTGATGACAAAGCTTTATTAATAGGCTGTAATCACGAAATTTTAAATTTTTATAATTAATATTATATTTAGTTATTACTATTAAATTACACTAAATAGCAATCTTTAAAAAGCTATTTTCTATCATATATGATACATACAATGCAATCTAAACAAAGTAATCTTTTAGTAATTGTACTTACAATTTCAATACTATCAATCATAATTATAACAGGCCCTGCAAAAGCCTTTGTTTTAAACCTAACATCTGACAAATCTAGTGTAACAATAGGGGATTCATTAGTATTTAATGCATCAATTAGCATAGTAGACGAAAGTTTGCCAATTGAAAAGATAATTCTAGAACTAGAGGGTCCTGAAAATATATCCTGTGAATTTCAACCAGATTCAACAATTTTAACAGGTTGTAAGGGAATTTCAATTAAAAAAATAACAGGAGATTCTTCTGAATATGGCTATAACTATGGATATAATGAAGGTTATAGCTATGATTTTGGCTATGGCTATGGTTATCTAGGGGATTTAACCTATGAAATAACTCTTTCAACTGCAGATTATCTAACAGGAGAATACAAAACAAAACTAGTAGTCCCAATGGATAATAAGAATTTTACAAAAGATGGGCCAACTTTAAACATAAACGCAGTTGTTGTTTCCACAACACCGAATAGACATAATTCTACAACAAGAACTGTTATATGTACATCAGCTAATTGGCAATGCACTGATTGGAGTCAATGTATAAACGGCTATGAAACAAGAATATGTACTAATTCTAATGATAATTGTTTACTATATCTAATACCTAATCAAACAAGAACCTGTTTAATTGAAAACAACAATACAAACTCAAATAATCTGGGAAATTTGAACGAGAATATAACAAACTCTACAACAGAAAATCTTTTTCAAACCAATAGACTTTCAGGAATAACAGGAGCTGTTATTGGAAGCCTAGGAAGCACTCCTGGAAAAATAATCATATTCCTAATAATCACAATCTTAATACTTTTATCAATAGTATTTGGAGCAATATCTTTCCTAAGGTATAAAAGATTTAAAACAACAAATACTCTAAAATTAGAAACTCAATAATTCTTAATCAAACCGAATCAAGCTAAAGAATATACTCCATCTCTTGCTTTATATACAACAGCCCCTCTAAGGTATCCCTGTTCATGGTTCATTGGAAGTGCTAAATTCATTATATGAACTAATTCTTCTGCAGCATCCTCATTTGTATGTCCTGGAAATCTAGCTCTTAAGGAGTATTTTAAGCCAGATAAAGCCCTTGCCTCAGGTTCAATACTTCCTCTATTTTCATGCTCAACATTGATTCTATAGTCATCAGGATAGGCTAATAATTCTCTTAATTTAGGATCAAGTTGTAATTCAGCACTTCCTTCAGATAACACAAGTTCAAGTCCCTCAGGAGTTTGAGCATCTCTTTTAATATATGGTAAACTTTTCTCAATTCCCCCTTTACTTACAGCACAATCAAAAAAAGCATAGGCTTCTCCAACATCAGTTTCACCAGCATTTCCGCACTTTCGTCTAAGAAAATCAGTTCTACTAGGCACAACTTTTCTTTCTTGCCTGTCGATAAATGACATGTCTCTAGGGTATACTTCTTTATTTGCCATAGGATATAATAGCTTCACAACTATATAAACCTTATCATTAGTGTAACTTAAAAGTAATAACAATATAATTGATTATTTTTTTGTTCCTTTTTCTTTGCATTTATTACAAAATCTTTGATGAACCCTTTTAGGAATAAACTCCTTTTTGCATAAGTCACATACCCTTGATTCTCGTTTTTCCATAGTTAATTAAGGATTTTGAACATTATAAACTAATCACTTTGCTCTAGAAGGGATAAATCCCAGGGAGAGAGCGATATTACTCCCTACTTTTCAGAATTAGATATATAGGCACTGTATTAATAAAATTTATAAGTATTTTAATTCTTAATAATCTATGTATAGAGTTTTTCGTTCTGGAAAATATGAAAAGAGGCTAAATAAATTAGATAAATCCGAATCAGATAGAGTTGTTGATTTTGAACAATCCTTAAAAATTGAGCCTTATAATGGAAAACCTTTAGGATATGAATTTTTTAGGGAGAAAAAATTCAATGGAAATAGAATTATATTCTTAATTTATGAACAACATAAATGTGTTTTCCTTGTAGTTATAACTAATAAGAAAATACAACAACAAGAAATTAATCTGATAAAAGCAAATCTTGATGTTTACAAAGAGGAAATAGAAAAAAGAATAAAAGAACTTTAAATTTCTTTTATATTTCCCTGAATTATATCTTTTATACCTTCCGCTATCTCTTTAATAAGTTCTCCATCTACTTCTTTACATTTTATTAATTCTTCATATTCTTCTCTTGAAATAGTTATTGTCTCTTCCATGATAATTTTAGTATTTTTAGGTTTAAATAATTGTTGGTTATAGCTAAATAATATCCCCTGGGAGAGAGCAAAACAAAAGTTCATTCCCTCTGATTTTAATCGGATTTATAAAAATCATAAACCTGTTCATCAGCCCATACTCTTTCAGAGTCAGGAACTTCTGTATCCACAGCCCATTTTCTTTTGTTTTTGGGTGTTGCATTAAGAACATTATTCATAAATTCTAATTTTCTTTCTTTAACTGTTTTTTTATCAGTATCTTCTAATCTCCATCCATTTAATACAAATTCTACAAACCTCATGTGGTCTGGATGTCTCATATAGGCTAACATTTCATCTTCTGAGTCAAATGTGATGTTCATTCCAACATCAAATCTATATACTTGAACTGCCCTTCCAGAATCATATCTTGGAGCAACTAAAAAATCTCTAACTCCAGGTATTTGAGCTAGATATCTATTTGCATTATCAATAATTTGCTGTACAGCTTGAGGATTATTAGGATTAGTTTGATATAAGACTATGTGGCTAAATCCATTACCTAATATTTTTTCTAAATCTACATTCTCAGTTACCATAAATTTATCAGAATTCTCTAATTTAAAAATCTTTCCATTTTGTAATAACTATATAGTAACAAAAATATAAACATCCCCAGGGAGAGAGTCGAACTCCCGTCATCCGGTCTACAGCCGAAGGTAATAACCGTTATACGACCTGGGGATCTGATTTTGCCATATATTCCTCCATTCCTCTGAAATCAGGTCCACAGGGAATTGGGATAAACATACTAAAAAGTTACTATATTTAAAGATTTGTTTTGAATAAGTTTAAATAATATATATTTTACTGCAGTTTATGGCAAGTACTCATATAAAATCAGGAAGTCTTGAATGGGAAGTATTAAAACAGGGAATATGTAGAAAGATTCTTTTTAGAGAAGATTCAAGAAATCTTGAAATAGATTTGATAAGATTAGAACCTAGTGCACAATCTCCAATTCATACACACAAAGGGGATGAATGGGTCTATGTTTTAGAAGGTTCAATGAGTGATCAAACAGGAACTTATAATCAAGGAGATTTTTTAATAAACCAAAAAGGGACAGAACATCAGGTTACTGCCGGAAGAGATGGATGCTTAATCCTTGCATTATATTCTGAAAAACCATATTAATATTTATTCTTTACCAACAACAATCTTCTTGATTATATCAACTTTTTTAATAGCATCAAAATTAACAAAACCCTTTTCTCTATAACCATTGACATTTTCTTCATCTAATTCAATAACCCTAATAATCCTTGAGGAATAATCAATAACACCTACAAAAAATTCAACACTATTATCTAGATAATAGATTTTAACATAATAAATATCATCCATTTTACATTAGATTATGTTTAAGTCTGTTAATAAAAAAAGATTTGTTTGATAAACTAGTTTTTACTTCCCCATTTTTTTTATATACTGCTTTTGCAGAAGGAAGTTCAAATCTACCTACAATTCCAATCTTAGAGTATATTATATAAGAAAAAACCCTTTCTTCTCCTGGATTTAAAACTTCTAGATTCCATTCAATTCTTTTATTGACCAAGTCTATATTATCAGGAGATATTGCGCCAAATTTATCATATAAAGTCACTAAAGGAGGTAGTCTATCAACTAAGTTTATTTTTTCAACAAATTTCTTTGCTTTAACTTTTAAATGTACTCTTAATGCAAATTCTCCCCCCCTTGTCCTAACATAATAAACTTTCTTTTTCAAGATTAAATCAGTTCCCAAATATTTTTTAACAAGAAATATTAGAACAATAATCAATATTAATGCAATAATAGGATAAAACCAATTAGTCCTAATAATAATTTTTAATTCTTGACCAGGAGTTAATTCTTTCTCCCAAAGATAATATTTATTTACACCATAAATTTGACTTCTAGTTGGAGAAACACTTAAAGATGTAAATAAAGAAGATATTAAGTTTTTTTGAGCTTCAACACTCACAATTTTTTTAGTATTCCCAATATTTTTTCTCACTATTTCAGTTCTCCTTATAAAAAATCCTTCTGTCAGGCTACTTTGTTCAATATTGTCCTCTTCTAAAAATTTTAAAACAATTTCTTTTTGACCCATTTTATTATTTAATTTTATTTGGGTATTTACTATATACTGACCAGCATTTAAGTTTCTCAATTTATCTATATTCAAAGGAATTTCAATTATTTTTTCTTCATTAGGCTTAATTGAAAGTTCTGTTTCATAATCAAAAAAAGGAGAATTCATTTTTATTTGAACATTATTAAAATCCTTATTAAGAAGGTTCTTAATGGTTATTCCAACTTTATCTGATTTAGTTGTTATATCTCCAGATTGAATAAAAAAAGAATCAATTAAACTTATTATATTAATCCCTAACTTATCTACAACAATTTCTCCAGCAGAATTTTGAATTATATACTCAAATATCAAAACCCCTTTATTTTGTATTAAAGAATTATATGGAGTTGCATTTATTCTCAGGGTTTTAGATTGACCTTTTTCTATAAAAAAGACATCAGCAGGCATTATGTCAATTCCAGCTGCAGAATATATTCTAAAACTATCTGAACTATCTTTATTTTTAATAGTTACATCAAAAAAAACAGGGTCATTGAATTCAGTTATAAAGCTATTTTGTATGGTTTTTGAACTAACCTCTAAATCAATTGCACTCAAAAGATTTATTGAAATTAATAAACTCAACACAGCTAACCAGATAACTCTTTTTTCCATTTTAAAATCAATAATTTATGTGTTAATTATATAATAACTGGCATATATAAAGATTTTTATGAATCAACACTAATGTCGCGCTTCTATTGCTAAGAAGGATTTACACTGACTAACCATATCTTCTACTTCTTCAATCAGCTTAATTTGGTATTCATCAATTCTACTTTTAATCACATATCTGTCATAAATACCCCTCATAAACTTCCAAAAAGGCTGATTTTCCCATCTATCTTCATAATCTTTAAGAAGAACTCCCTTAAATTTGACTTCTAATGAACCAGAATCCATCTTAATTTTTTTATCTTCTTTTTGAACATCCACTGATTTCATACCAAGTATTTGCCATTCTACTTTTATCTGGAATTTAAAATAATCAGAAACCTCTTTAGCAGCTTCCCAGGTTATTTCAATCTGTTTTGAGTCTCCAGAAATTTTTTCAGAATAGGACTTTTCTACTATATCATATCCTTCTTCTTTTAACCAGCTATATAAAAAAGCATAAAGGTCTTTAAAACTAAAGATTCCAGATTGTTTGACTTTTCCTTGATAAACTTTGTCTTTTTCACTCATTCTGCTTATAATAAACCTCTTTTACGTAATTCCTAATTAATTGTTCTTTAAAAAATCTTCGTTTTTGGAATATTCTAAAAATGCTCTGTCCGGAATTAAATCTCCTAACTTCGAATATTCTAAAAAATCACTTATTTTTCTTTATCCCCCTCATTAATTAGGGGGGAGTAAATAAAAATAAGACAATAATAGATTAACTTTTATTAAAAATAAAGGACTCCGGACAGAGCATTTAAAAAGTAAGATTTAAATATGGTTTTCAATTAATTAAACAATGACAAAAGAAGGTGTGAGAATAAAAATATTAAGAAGAGATTTTATTTGGGACAGCGTAAGAATAAGTTTTTATTTAATGATTGGATTTTGGATAATATTTACAATGTTAGACACAATGATTTTAAAAAAAAATCCAGGACTTTTAATAATTTTATTATCGTTCCTATGGGTGATTATAACGATTTTTAATTTTGTAACTTCAATAATTCATCTTACAAAATATAGGCAAAGAACATTTGCCATAGTTTCTCTAGTCTTTTCATCAATATTCCTATTATTATTTCTCATAGGAATAGGAATTGGAATAGCTCGTCAGATAATTATCCTAGAATAATTAAATTTCATCCATGCAGCTTTCACACATTAATTTTCCATTTTCTAAATATAATATATCATAATTGCCACATTCTTCACAAATTCCTTCTTTTATAGCCTCTCCAGGCCTTTCTGCATTTTTTTTATCCAAGGGCCAGTTTAGATTATACCCCTCTCTTGCAATTTCAAATAATTCAGGTTGTATTTTTAAAATTTCTTTTAAAGTCAAAAATCCAATAACTTTTTTATTTACAGCAACAGGAAGTCTTCTAAACTTTTTCTTTTTCATAAGAACAATTGCATCATAAATATCAGCAGAAGGTTTTATTGTTGTTATTTTCCTAGTACAAATATCCCCTGCAATTACATTTGAAAGATCTTTTTTCTTTGAAAGTGCCCACATAATGTCTTTTTCAGTCAATATCCCCTTTAAAAAACCATTTTCTTCAAGAATCAGACTGCCAACTCTTTTCTTAACCATTAATCTAACAGCAGAAAGTACAGGAATATCAGGTCTTGCAGAAACAAAACTCCGAGTCATAATATCTCCAACCATAATACCTATTTTCATATGAAGGCACACCTCCCGTGCCGAAGAGCCTGAAAATTCCCAATTTTCTGGATACGAAGTTTCGCGAGAAACGAGGTTTTCATAAAAAAATTAAGAATAGGAATTATATAATAAATATCAACATATAATATATACATTCTAGTATATATTTCATTCTTTATTAAAATATAAATACCTTAATTATAATTTAGAAATAATAAAAGGGAGATAAAATGTCAGATAAACAACCAATTTATATTATGCCTGAAAATACTGAAAGAACAATTGGCAGAGATGCCCAAAGAAACAATATTCTAGCTGCAAAACTAGTTGCAGAAGCAATTAAAACAACCCTCGGTCCAAAAGGTATGGATAAAATGCTTGTAGATTCTTTAGGAGACATTACAGTTACAAATGATGGAGTAACTATTCTAGAAAAAATGGACATAGAACATCCTGCTGCAAAAATGATGGTTGAAATTGCAAAGACTCAAGAAAGTGAAGTTGGAGATGGAACAACAACTGCTGTAATGTTAGCAGGAAAATTATTAGAAAATGCAGAAAAATTGCTTGATTTGAAAATACATCCAACAGTCATAACAAAAGGATATAAATTAGCATCTGAAAAAGCAAAAGAAATCCTGAATAGAGAATCAATAGAAATAACATTGGATAATGAAGAACTTTTAATAAATATTGTTAAAACCGCAATGACAGGAAAAGGTGCAGAATCTGAAAAAGAAAAATTTTCAAAAATAATTGTTACTGCAATAAGCCAAATTGAAGAAAATAACAATGTTAATCTAAATAATATAAAAATAATAAAAAATAAATCTTCTGGCATAGAAGATACAGAACTAATAAGAGGAATTATAATTGATAAAGAGAGAGTTTCAATAGACATGCCTCAAAAAATTGAAAATGCAAGAATTGCATTGATAAGTGAGCCATTGGAAGTTAAAAATCCCTCTCAAGAAGCAAAAATTTCAATTTCAACACCAAGTCAATTGCAGGATTTCATAAACAGAGAAGAGCAAATGTTAAAACAGATTGTTGAAAAAATTAAACTATCAGGAGCAAATGTTATTTTTTGTCAAAAAGGAATTGATGATATTGTCCAGTATTATCTTGCAAAAGAAAATATCTATGCAACAAGAAGAGTCCCAAAATCAGACATGGAATCACTTTCTTCTGCAACAGGTGCAAGAATAATAAGCAATTTAAATGAATTATCTCCATCAGAACTTGGAAGAGCAAAAATTGTAGAAGAAGTAAAACATGGAGATGAAGCAATGACTTATGTAAGAGGATGTGAAAATCCAAAAACACTAACAATTTTAATCCATGGCGGAAGTGAACATGTTTTAGATGAAATAGAAAGAGCATTTAAAGATGGTTTAGGGGATGTTGCCACAGTCATTAAAGATAGAACAATAGTTGCAGGTGCAGGAGCAATTGAAATGGAACTTTCAAAACAATTAAAAGAATTTTCTCAAACACTTTCAGGAAGAGAGCAGCTTGCTGTAAATGAATTTGCAAATTCACTGGAATTTATTCCCTCAACACTAGCTGAAAATGCAGGACTTGACCCAATAGATGTTTTAACAGAATTAAAACAAAAACATGATGCAGGAGAAAAATATGCAGGAATAAATATTTTCACAAATAAAGTTGAAGATGTAGTTGAAAAAGGAATTCTAGAGCCTTCAAGAATAAAAAAACAAGCCATATCCTCTGCAACAGAAGTTGCCATAATGATTCTTAGAATAGATGATGTTCTTGCATCAAAAACAAGTCCAAGATCAAGCCCATCCATGGGCAGAGGAATGCCTGACATGTCAGGCATGGATTAATACTTCCCAATATAATAATGTTTAAAAAGAAGTTTAATTAAATATAATTATATCAACAGGTCTAGATCCAAATTTAGGATGTAAAACACTTTATGTTTATGGAAATCCTGATGATAAAACAAAACCTAATCCTTGTGTAGAATATCTTACTTCCCCCCAGCAGGAGAGCTAGGTAATCAAGGAGTAGGAGATTTAAACTCACTTCTTCCAACTTTTAGAAAACTAATTAATGCAGGTTATAAACTTCATATAGGTAAACCCAACTCTAGCCCCTCTTGTTTAGATGAAAGAACTTTAAAATTTCTTTTAGAATTTACTCAAAGCAAATAGAAAAATTATAATTTTTATTCCCCACACATTAATTCAGAATATCCTTCAAATAATGGTGCAGGTCCAAGTTCTCTAGCAGGACTTTTTCTAGATGTCTTAACAGCAGGAACAGAAATAATTCTTTTAGCTAATCCTCCACAATCACACTTATCTCTATCTCTTAATTCTCTTTGAATTCTTTCATACACCCCACATTTAGTACATTGATATTCATAGATTGGCATGAATAATTAATTAAAAATCAATTTATAAAAATATAGGTAAAAAATTATATAATCTTATATCATAATACAATAATACTTATAAATCAATAAAACATAGAATAAAAATGCTTACTGAATTAGACACATCAGAAGGAAAAAGATATACACCAATTCCTAAACCAGATGTAGACGAATTTAACAGATTATATAATGCTCTTCCACACCAAAATTTACCAAATCCAAGGAGAATTCTTGCATTAGATATGGGATCAAGACTCTATATTGAAATGTGTTTAGAAGGTATAAGACCGCATATATATGAAAAAACAACAGAAATTTATGACTTATTTGTTAGAGATGAAACTCATTTAGAATTAGTAAGAAGCGGTTGTCCATGGGATCATGCCTCAAATCAATTTACAAGCCTATCTGCAGAACAATACAAACAAACAAGAGACAAAGTCCTCGCAGGACTTGCATTAAGGGCAATTGAATTATTCACAGACTGGGAAGGAAAAATAAGCCCGCCAGGTAGGCGAGATGAACAACAAAACTATGTCCATGATGATAAAAGAAATCTAAGGGCTGACCTAAGAGATTACATAGCAAGAGCAGAACAATTATTACAACAACCTCAAGCAGCCTAAGCTTAATAACAACAATATTTAAAAATAAACAAGAATTATATAAAAAATGAGATTATATAATTGTCTTTTGCAACAATCCTGGTTTGAAGGATTGCCAGAAGCAAGAATTCCCTATGGCGATGAAGATAAAATTAGAGAATATTTTGATTCTTCTGAACTTTCAAAAGAAATATCCCCAGATGATTTTTTATTTGTTATAAGAAAAAGAATTTATATTGAATGGTGTTTAGAACAAGAATCAAAAGGCCTTAAAACTGGAGAAGGAAGGGATTTTGATTATAGGGTCTATGAAAAATTCATAGCAGATGAAACTATTTATGAATTAGAAAGATCAACTGCTCCTGAAGAAAGAAGTGATAGGGGAGTTTACTATGGGGCAAGACATAGAGTTTTAGAAGCATTTGTTCAAAATGCAGCACTTTTTTTAAAAGAAAATCAAGGTATTGATGGAAAGGATGGTAACCATAGAAATTTAAGATGTGATCTAAAACCTTTCTTAGAAAGAATGCATCAACAAACCGCAGCATAAAATATAATTAATTTACAATTAGCATCAATTTTTATCTACTTATCTTTAATATTCTATTTCAACCTTTGTTCCTTTAGGAACCGCTAGAACTAAAAGAGGAACTCCGCTACACAAAGGACAACCAGAACTATAATCTGCTTTTCCAGGCTTTGAACTTCCTATTAAAGGTTTTGCAGGAACACTTAAAACTCTTTCAGCAAGTCCGCCACAATCAATACATGATTGGGTTTTAGAAGCAGTGCTAGGTTCAAGTTGATCATATAATCTATCACATTGGTTACATCGATATTCATAGATTGGCATGAAAAAACAAAGAAATAGGTGCTTTAAAAATCTTTGGATTGAGTTTAGTAGTTGAACATTTGTCTAACAAGCTGAAATAAGTATAGCCATAATTTATCTGAGAAAGTCTTTTATGAAAAGATTTCCATACAGTTTAGATGAAAGAAGTTATAGATATTCTACAGAATCAATAAAACTACTGCTTTACTATAAAAACTAAACAAGTTCTTAGAAAAACGAATCTATGAGTTTTAAAATACTTTTGTAGATACTGATTATTATTTATTAAATATCTGCGAATAAACAATAACAATAGCAGATATAATCTCATACACAAATCCTTAAAAACCACTGAGAATTAAAATAAAAATGCAAGAAGATGATTTTCATTCAGCAACAATCTATGTTTGGGAAAATGGTGCTTCTATAGATATTTCTAATATGCTTTCTGTTTTAGGTGGCAGATTAGCTCCAACAATGAGAGAATTAGAAATTAAGATGTTAATACAACCTTGTGTTCCTCTCCACATCACAAGAGATTTCAAAATTTATCAAGTAACAGGACAAATGAATGAAAAGAATCAACGATTAAAAACAACATTAAGTAATTCACTTGCATATATTGCAGATCACAGAAGTCCTGGTTTTTCAACTGTCCTTCTTGAAGAAAGATTAGCAAAGTTAGGTTTAGTATTGCCAGATCATGAGCTTAGATTTCTTCCAAGAACAGAACAAGGAGCAATGCCAAACTATGAAAAAGTTTCTCAAGTTGCAGCCTATCTTGAATTAAGGGGTCAACCAAGTTTAGAAGTTCTAGCAGTTCCAGGCACAAATATAGAAGATGAGCAACTTTATGCTTCAAGAGAAATTGCTAGAAAATTAGGCATGCCTCTGGAAATAACATCTGCATAATAATTCTAAACTCTAAAATCAGTAGGCTTAAAACAATCAACACAAACCTTCTTTTTTAATTTAAAATCAATTTTACTACATCTGCTGCACATTTCCTTGCCACAAATACCACATCTAAAAAAGTTAGCTTTGTTTGAAAACTTATTGCATATGGAACAATATTTTGCGCAATGATTGCAAATATGTCTTCCAGTTAAATTATCTAAACACATATCAGAAGAACAAGCATATTTATTGCATATAGAACATCTTGCTCCACATTTAATACAAACACCTCTTCCACAAATATTGCAACTAAGCTTTTCACATTTTTCACAGGTTTCAGTTCCACATACACATCTATTGCCACAACCTTCACAGTAAATATGATTTGAATGACAAATATTTACCTTAGCAAGTTTTTCCCCACAATTTTCACAATTTAAAGAACTTAATTCTTTTTTAACAGGATTAAAAACAAGATTGATATGTTTTACATGCTTATTCTTATTGAGAAGAGAAACATCAATATTATAAATAGGATAATAAATAATAGAAGTATTGATTAATTTATTATTTACATTTAAACTATGTTTGCTTTTTTCATCATTTATATAAACATCCCTTTCTTTTTCAACCCTATTCATATCATCAGAATTCTTTATCTTTTCAATATTTGATTTTAATCTTTTTATTTTTTCTTCAGCTCCAACAACATCTTTTTCAATTCCCTTCCTAATTCTTTCTTTCAATGAAAGAATATTTTCTTCATTTCTTTTTATCTCAGAATTAAACTCATCCATTTGATGAAGATAATGTGATTTTATTCTATTCATAGCACTTTCAAGTGAAAAATTAAGTTTGTCAACTATTTCCTTTGTTTTTTCATTAATATTTTCCTTTAACTTTTTCTTAGAAATAATATATTCTTCATTTATATCTTTAATATTAATCTCTTCTTTTTTACCTTCAACAGAATCAAAATCTTCAACATCAAATTTATCTAATATTTTTTTATCCTTGATATAAATAGAACTTGTTATCTGCTCCCTTTCATTTAAATACTGAAAGTTTGTAAGAAAAATAAATCTTATTATATAATCATAATTTATCTTATCATCAATACCTTTCAGAACATAGCCATTTAAATCAATTTCTTTTAAAACCAAATCTTTCAGATTAGGATTAAAATTAAGTCTCAATAATGTTGTCTGTCCTCTTTCTTCAAGGTAATTAGCTATTATTTTTAATAAAACACTTCCCCTTGCAACCAATTCAGAATTTTCATGTTTGTCATAGTCTTCTCTGTTAAAAACTAAAAAATAAGGTCCTTTTTTTCCAAAATCTTTTTCAAAATCCTCAGGAACATTATTAATAACTAAAACTTTGCCATCCCAATTAATTTTACATTTTAGATTTTTAAAAAAACCCTCTGCAAGTTTCATTATATTTTCTTCTTCTTTAGCCATTTTATGAATCAAGTATCTCCTCATTATATTTTTTTGAATTACTATAGGCTTCCATGCCTTCTTCAATCATTTGAGCTATTTCCTCAACACCTTTTGAAAATATTTCTAGATTATTTTTTGAGTCTATAAATTTATTCATAAGCATTTCTTCAATCTTATTATAACCATTTTCGCTTTTACCATCTAAACCAAGATTAAATAAAATTATTGGAAGTTCACCAATAACAAGTCCAATACAGCACATTTTATTTATTATTAAATCAACAACATGTTCTTCCATTGTTCCCTTAGTTGCAAGGCTAAAAATATTCATGTCGTGATTCTGCCCAATTCTATCAATTCTTCCGATTCTTTGTTCAACAGACATTGGATTCCATGGTAAATCATAGTTAATAATATTATGGCAGAATTGAAAATTTAATCCTTCACATCCTGTTTCAGTTGAAATCAATATATTTGCACTTTCTTTAAACTCTTTTATTATAGCTGTCTTACCTTCCCTATCAATTCCACCCATGAATTCTAATACCTTAAGATTATAGGGTTTTAGTTTCTCAGAAATATATCTTAAAGTAGTAGGATGTTTAGTATAAATAAGAATCTTCTGATTTCTGTCTTCCTTTAACAACTCATCAACAATTTCAATTAATTTTTCAATTTTTGAATCTTTTTTCAAATTTTTATATTTTTCAACTATTCCAAGTGCAAATTGCTTTGTATCATTATGATACTTTTCATTATTAGAAATATTAGTCAAAGTCTCAATTGCAGATATTGAAGAACTAGTTATCTTAGGAAGTATAGCATAAATAGCCAGTTTTCCATTAATCTTATCACCATTAACTCCAAAATATCTCGTTTTCAACAACTCACAAATATCCTCATATATCTCTGTTTCTTCCTTAGATAGTTCAACACTGACAATCCTAGGAATCCTTTTCATATAGCTCACAGTTGTTTCAGATCTCTTTCTTCTGACCATAACTTCATCTAATTTTCTTTTCAAGTCCCTAGGATTTATAGGAATTCTTTTATTACCCCGATCTAAAAACTGTCCCTTAAACTGGTTTACAGTGCCAAGATGCCCTCTTTTTAATAAATGTAGAAGATTATACAGCTCAATTAAATCATTTTGAAAAGGAGTTGCAGTAAGAATCAAAAATCTTTTTTTCTGTATTTTATCAACAAACTTCCATCTTGTTGTTCGCCTATCTTTTAATTTATGAGCCTCATCAACAATTAATAAATCCCAGGAAATATTATGGCATTGTTCATGTTTAAATTTTTTATTCTCTCTGTCATAGGACTTGACTCTATCAATAGAAGCTATAGCAAGATTATACTTTTCCCAATCATTTTCATTTTCTATTATTCCAAAATCAATTTCAAACTTTTCTTTTAGTTCAGCAACCCACTGATCAACTAAAGATGGAGGAGTAAGTATTAATACTCTTTTTACAAATCCTCTTTCAATACATTCCTTTAATATTAAACCCGTTGTTATTGTTTTTCCAAGTCCAACCTCATCCGCAAGCAATGCATTACCATTGAATTCTCTCAATATTCTTAAAGCACCTTCTGGCTGATGAGGCAGTTCATAGACAAGATTTTTCTTTATAGAAGGATAAGTAATTAATTCATTTATTTCATTTTCCCTAGATATTTCATTAGCTTCAATTTTAAGATTTAAAAGTTCCTCTGAATCAAAATTAATCTTCTTTATATTCCCAAATAGGTCTTCATAATCTGAAAAACTTTCATTTATTATAATATCTTCCATAAATCACCTTTAAATAGTATTTCATAATGAGAATTAGACTATTTAATTTTAATTATTATATGAGCTGTCAAATTAACGTCAGGTGATTTAAAGCAAAGTTTTTAAATTAGTCAAAGTTAGATTTAAAATGCTAAAAAAAGGTTTAGGGCTTATAGGTCTTGTAGTTACAATTTTAATATTCTTTAGTGGAGGATTGTTTAGTTTTTACTTTTTTGATATTAAGACAAGTATTCCATTACTTAATGCACTTATTATAACAATAAAACCGTTTATACTCCCAATTGCTATTTTTTGTGTTATACCTTTAATTGTGTTTATAATCTGCGTATTGAGAGCAAAACCCAATACTAATATAGATGAGATATTCTTTTGGAAAATATTGAATTTAATTACTCATCTTATATTATTAATTTTAATATTATTTATTATTGGTTGGTTTTGGGCATTGATGATGATAGGATTAATGATAATTTCAAATAATATTAATATTTCATTAATAATCCCCTGCATCATAGTAATTGTTTCTATATTTGTAATAGATGCATTAGTACAAAAACATTTTAAGATTAGATATTATAATATACTTCATTGGCTTAAATAGAAGCCATTTTAATTAATCCCAACCATCTATTTTCTCCTAAATCTAAATCTTGACCTGCAAGAGAACAAGGAACTTGTTTAGTTGTGGTATGTTCTTCTATAAAATTATGTTGTATGGTTAGACCTGCCATGATTATTGGAGCAGACCAAAGGGCTTTCAATCCTCTAAAATCATCAACTCTATCTTTAATCTTCATAAAAACAGTTTCTATTTTATAATTATGAATATGAGTTTTATGATAATTTTGTATTTTATGCTCTACTTCATAACCACCACCAAAACCTAATTTATTATTGTAAAACATTTTTTTAAATGCCTTAGGATAGAAAACTCCTGCATCTGTTTGAATAAACTTGGGTTTTCCTTTGCTTATTGCTTTCTCTAAGAATATTTTTGCTTGATTAGGATTTGTAGCTGTGCTATAATGTATTCCAGTAATCATTCTAGTATTCCAGTCAACACAACACCAATATTTATCTAAATGCCCACTTCTATTGATTACTGTTTCATCAGCATAAAATGAATTACCTAGATTATAACCTAATTTTTCAACAAAGTTATAAACCTTTAGAGCATACTTGTAAACCCAGTTTAAAATAGTTTGATGGCTTACTTTAAAATTGAAATGTCTTTTTAATTGGTTTCTCATTTTTCTGCTTGAAAGGTTTGATAAGTACATATCAATGGACATAGCAATAGTTCTATTATCAGTTCTCATCCTATAAAAGCCATTGTCAGCAGTAAAGTATTTCTTACAATCAGAACAATAGTATTTCTGAATCTTACCTCTATTTTCAGTTTTTCTGTATCCTTGCTTTGAAAAGTTGATACTTCCACAATGCTTACATTTTATTTCTTGTTTCATAATATATTCATGTACCTGAACTATATAAATGTTTCGGTACATGAAAAAGATATTTAAATACAAAAAAGCTTATAAACTGATAAAAAGAAGAGAAGAAAAGGTAATTGTGATATAACCAAGATTTAAAAATGACTTTTAATAATAACACTATGGATGAAAATTTATCTCATGATTTAGAAAGATTTCAAGAAGATATTTTATATTTTGAAAATAAAAAAGAGGAATTAAGAGCAGAATTCTTAAATAAATTTGTTGCAATAAAAAATAAGAGGATTATAGATTCTGGTAACTCCATAGAAGAGCTAAGGAACCGATTAGAAAACAATAATCAAGACCCTGCAAGAATAATAATAGAATTTGTACCAGAAGAAGAAACTATAATGATTTTATAAATGACAAAAATTCCTTTGTTTATGGGTAAGAGTCTTGGTTTTGATAGATATATGGTTTCAATGTCTGTTAAATATTGTAATTTACCCTGTTTTTTTACTAAAGCTATTGTGGATACTGGATGCCCTTATACAATTATAAGCGAGAGTACATTAAAAAAGACAAGGATACCTTATAATGATAAACCATTTAAATGCCAAGTTCAATTAGGAAATATTCCTTTAGAATTAAAAGAACTAGGTATTTGTGAACTTCAATTTAGAGATGAAAATGGGAATATTATAAAATTTAAACAAGAAATTTATGTTGGAATTCCTATAATGAAGGGGTATCTCGCCCAAGAACTTCCAAGTTTTATCGGGAAAGATTTAATGGATACAAATTTTATATCGGTAATAAATAAAAAAGATGGTTCTAGTCATTTATATTTAGATGATTAAATTAATAATTTATTCTTTTTCAATTAAAATTTTTCCATCATTCAATGATGCTTTAAGTTCTTTTCCTAATAACTTAGATTCTTTTACGACATCCTTAGGTAAAATTAAAATATATCTATTATAAGTAACATCACCTATTTTCTTGTCTAATACTTCACGAATTTTCATAGAATAAACAGGTACATGAAGTATTTAAAACTTTAGGTACATGAAAGAATTATTTTAATATCTCTTTTAAATCAAGATTAATAGATTCAAAATATTTAACTGGGCTATTTTTTTTCAAATTCTTTGTTGTTTTACCTTCTTTAAATAAATCAATAAAATTTGATAAACCTTTTTTATATTTTTCTTTTATTTTAGGAAGAAGTTTTTCCTTAGCCTGATTTAAACAATTCTTGCTACAAAAATTTCTAGTTATTTTATTCTCTTTAAAATTAATGAATCTATTGTTATGTTCTTTTCCACAAACAATACAAATATCTTTCTCATCAGTTATTCTTTGTCTAAAAGAATAACCATATTTATTAATATAACAATCCGCGCATTTAGATGAACAAAAGTCAGCCATATTACTAAACCCTGCATTTGAATGAATTATAAAGCCATCATGTCCTTTTCCGCACACTATACATTTATACCTAAACTTCATCCCAAATAATCTTTTAAAAAAAAGTTTTGGTTTATGAAACCAAATCCTACCTTGTATAATTTCTCCTTTTTCAGTATTAGGTTTATTCGGTTTAGAAATAAGTTTTTCTTCTTTAGGTTTAACAACAAAACATTTAATTTTTTGTTTTTCCATTTGCGGCTTAATTTCTGAAAGATATTCTTGTAATCCTTTAATTTTACTATAATCCGTTTCATCAGTCTTCATTCTTAAAAATAAAGTTCTTTCTATTTTATTATTAATCGTCTGATTTCCAAATCCTTCTATTTCAAAATAAGCATTTGGAGAGGGTTCGGTAATATTTATTACTTTGTCATGAGTCTTTCTATTTTCCTTTTTCATTTAATTATAACGATTTTACAACTTATAAATATTGCTTTCTTAGAAATGGGAAATTAATAACTGACGTTTACTTTACAACTCATTATTATAGCAAATAACAAAAATCTAATTAATAACAGTGCTATTGAGTTTTTTAATTGCAATACTATTTATTGTTTCTATAATATAATTGCTTTCAAGAGCAAAACCAATATTTTCTGCATTTGCCTTAAAATTATTTATACCTATGACTTTTCCATTTGTATTTATTAAAGGTCCACCTGAATTTCCAGGATTAAGAGAAGCATCTGTTTGTATATATCCATTAATCCCATTATTACCTACTCTATCAATAGCACTTACAATTCCCTCTGAAACAGAAAAACTAAGTCCAAGAGGATTGCCAATTGCAATAACTTTTTCTCCAACCCTAATATTGTCAGAATCTTCAAATTCAAAATAATCATAACTTCCATCAATTTTTAATAATGCCAGATCCATTGTATCATTATATCCAATCAATTTCATTTTCTTTGTTTCTTGATCACTAGTAATGGCATTGGCATAGCTTCCATCATACAAAACATGGGCATTTGTAATAACATATCCGTCATTGCTTATTATAAATCCAGTGCCCTGAGAAACATCTGTTTTTATTGTAACAACTGATTTCTTTGAAGTTTCAATTATATTAGAAAAATCCGAACTAGATTTAGCTTTTATAATTCCAACCTCTTTAATAAGATTTGTCCTTGTATCAAGAATATCTTTTTCAACACTAGTTATTTGATTTTGAACAGTCAGTTCACTATCATCTATTCGTTGGTTTATAGAAATATTAAGATTACCAAGTGATTCTAGGTTTAATCTATCTTGATTCTCTAGACCATATATCTTGATTATGGAATATACAATCAAAACACTTTGAAATATTAAAATCACAACTACAACAATTGAAAATACTTTCAAAGAATTATCATCAAGTTTTTTCATAATCAATTATAGATTCTAAAATATATAAGCATTGTGAATTGCAATTCTTAATCAATCAACTAATCTTCTGCCTTTTCATTAATCTTCGTCACAATCTTCAAATTTTACAGAATGAAGATTTTCGTATTCTTCTTTTCTTTTTTTACTGCATTTATCACAATATTTTCTTGTGTATCTTCCAGAAACTTTAGCTAAAAAATCCTTTCCGCAATCCTTACATTTTATTTGTTTTTCCATGACTAAATCAGGATTTTTAAGAATTTAAACTTTGCTGCCCAGTTTTAATATGGATTAATAAATCTTGCCATACTACTCTATGGTTAAAATGACCTAACCTAAACATAAAATCTTTTAAACCCCTTTTTATTGTTATGTTATATTCAAAATATTGCGCCGCTAGTTTAGTGGTAGAACATATCGTTGCCAATAAAGAAATTAGATTAATTTCTAATTTTTCCTTTCATAAGGAAAGAAAGCAAAAACGATAGGATCCGAGTCCGATTCTCGGGTGGCGCATTCATATTTGCAAGGCAAATATGTCATCCGGGATGTCGTAAAGAATTCAAACAGTGATAAGGTCTGATTCCGAGCAAAAGGACTTTTAGTAAATTTGATAGAATAAGAAAGCACTTTTGCGAGTAGGGTGGCACATTTTATTATTTTCTAGTAGTAACAAAATAGGAAGATTTAAAAATGTTAAAGAATAGTTAATTTTATGGGATATGATTATAAAAGTTTAGAAGATTTTAAAATGGGTTTTCCATTTCTTCGTAGCTGTAGCAAACTTGGAGATTTTAAACTTTTTATTATAGGTGAAGAAAAAAGTGAAAGATTAAGGGCTTGTGAATTTACCCAAGGAGTTCTTGAGAGAATGTTGGATGAAGCTAAAAGCTCTGGAGATATTAGAGACTATGAAGTAAAAATCATTGATCTTGCAACTTCTACTAAAGCTACTCGAATTGATCCATTATATCCAGAAGAATGGGGAAGAATAGGAAATAAAGATGGTTTAGTTTTTCTTCCAATATTTCATAATACAGATGGTGAACCATGCTTACCTCAAGTTGCATTTGATGAGCATTTACCGGCGATTTTTTCAGTTTCACAAAAAGGATATAATGCAGTAGTAAATCGTTCTAAAAGAGATTGTTATGATACTGTAAGAGTTTAGTAAACCAAAAATTTTATAAATAATCATTTACTATAAACTACATGGAAACACAAACAATAGACAATTTGTCAAAAGAAGTAATGCTGTTAAAAAAAGAATTTGCTAAAATGAAAGAATTCATGGAAGAAGATCTTGAATTTGCAAAAAGAACAGAAGAAGCATGGCAGGAAATTGATGAAGGAAAATGCACTTGTATAAATTCTGAAGACTTTTTAAAAGAAATTAAAAAATGGTAGAAATAATCTATGCAGATAGATTCAAAAGAACATTATCAAAAATTAAGGATAATAATCTTAAAGAGAGGGTAGCAAAACAAATTGCAAAGATTATTGAAAATCCTGAAATAGGCAAACCAATGAGTTATAATAGAAAAGGGACAAGAGAACTTTATGTTTCACCATTTAGGCTATCTTATGCTTTTATCTCACATCAAAATACAATTTATTTTTTAGATTTGTATCATAAGGATGAACAATAAAAGTTCAATTTCCCATATTGAAAATCGCATTTTGGGTGGGTACCCGGGTGGCGCATGCTTTTTTTTATAGAAGAGAAATTAGGGAATCGAACTTTTAACTTATTTCTATCCTTCTACAGGCTAAACATAAAACATCTTTATAAGCATCTTCTCCTACCAAAACTGCTGTAAAATCATATTCTGCTATTTGATTACCAGAAATATTATTTGCAATAACCTGTCCTTTGGCAATATTATCAAAATTATTTATCAAGACATTCTCTTTAGATTTTTTTATTATATTAAAGACCTCAAATATCTCCATATCCTCATTAATCTTATTTTCAATGATATTTTTTATTAACAAGCTTGCTTCTTCTACATTTTCTTTCCTATTATGTGGACCTACTTCGATGCTTATGCCACAATCAACAAAATCTATTAATGCTTTTCCACTTGCAAAAAATTCAGGCATTATAACTAATTTTTTTAAACCCAATAGTTTTGCAAATTCTATTTTTTCATTATTTGGTTTTGTTATTATCCCAAACATAGGGCAGTTATTAGATGAAGAATGAATATCTATTATATAATAAAAATCTTTTAGTCTTTTAATCAGATTATAGGCCAGTTTTTCCTCATGATTCCCATCTATCTTTCCTGGAAAACATCGGTTTAAATCAGTATCTATAAATCTTTTATTCTCAATAAATGCTTTTTTATTTGAAAGAAAAAAAGGGAAGAAAGACTGGTTTTTACTAACTTCAAAGCCATATCTTTCATTCCCATGTAAACAACAAACAATTGCTAAATTTTTCATAGTCACGTTATAAGATACCTATTGCAAGAACCGCATCTCCCTTATCTAATGCCATTTTCAAATCTTGTTTAAAGAATCTACTTACTGAACAATGTTCTGGTTCTCTTCCATAGAAAAGTCCTCCATAATATCCTTTGACTACTCCATTAGAATCAGAATTACAATTAAGATAGACTGCAAACTCTTCTTGTAGAGTTCTAATTTGCCTAGGCATGCCACTCAATCCTGGAAATGTACTTTGGCAGTAATTCAACAATGCTTTATACATTCTTGGATTTTGAGTCCTTAAACATATTGCTCTTTCTCCATTGATTGCTTGATTTGTAATCTCTCTAAATATTCCCTTTCCTTGAATAGATGAATCTAGACAAATTCCTTCTACAATTAGAGAAGGAAATCCTGCAAAAGATCTTCTATTATAACTTGCCATTGCTTTGATTTCTCCATTTCTAAGAAGAAATACTCTTTCTGGCAAAGTTATATGATTATAGATATCTTGAAAATCTAAATCCCTCCCAAATCCATTTCTTACAACACTTACAACTTGTTCTAAATCATCAGGATTTGAATCAAAATGCTTCTTAGGATTTGTGATTTCTTCTATGTTGCCAAAGACAGCTAGAAGATTTAATTATTTTATTTACCATTTTACTCCTGACCTCCTTTCAGCCTTTTTCAGAAAGAATTTCAAAATAAGAAAGATTAAATTAACAGGGCTATGCCCAGGGATATTGAATTAAAAATTTATTATATAGGGTTTTAACTAGGAAGAATATAATTTTATTGCCAGAGATAACCTCTAGATTGTATTGTCATATAAATTTGATTATTAATTGCTATTTAAATTTTCCTATTCAATTCCCTCCTTTAAAAAAGCAAAATCCCTGGCTTCTTGAGTATCTAACCTACCCAACCAAAAATTTTATATAGCTTACTTTCTAAGAATAAATATGGAAAACGAAGAATTAATTATAAGCAAATTAGATGTATTAAAACAAGAAATTGACTTTATTAAAAAACATTTAATAGATGTAACTTTAACTCAAGATGATGTTAAATCTTTATGTGAAGCTGAAGAAGATTTAAAAAAAGGAAGAACAAAGAGGTTGTAAAATGTATTTTGTAGAGCTATCAGTTAAAGCTCAAGATTTCTTAGAAAAAATTGATAAAGATACTAAAGATAGAATAGAAAAAAGATTAAAAAATCTTGAAAGTAATCCTATTCCAAGCGATTCAAAATTTATTGGAAGAGATAATAATGAAATGGTTTTTAGATACAGGATTGGTAAATTCAGAGCTCTGTATAAAGTTAAAGAAGCTCAAAAGATAATTTTAGTCACTAAAATTGATAAAAGAGACAAAGTTTATGATTAAACTAAATTCCTTATAGTAAAACAATAAAATTTTGTGCAAACTGAACTTTTTTCTTGTTTACGAGCAAAAGGACTTTTAGCAAATTCGATGAAATAAGAAAGCACTTTTGCGAGTAGGGTGGCGCATGTTTTACTGAACATTATATAGTCCTTAAACTAAAATGTGGTAGCCGAGAAGGGTAGCGCATTTCTATTATAATTAAGGTTCATAAAACATTTAAACTTAATTAAGCTCTTTTTTACATGGTTTTAAAAGAGCTGATTAAAAACCACTCTGGAAAGATACAAGCATCTCTATCAACGATTATAAAGATAATACTTATTTTTTCTATTTTCTATGCCACATACTATCATCTTTGGCATATTTTGTTTGCCAATATTTTTTTATTGTTCTTATTATTTACACCATATTTTCTAAGAAAAAAATATGAAGTTCATATTCCAAAGGAATTCGAGTTTATTTTTCTTGCATTCATAATAATCTCGTTTTTTCTAGGTGATATAAGGGGAACAATTATACAGATTTTTTTTGGAACTGCTATAGCTTTTATTGGATTTACAATAATGCTGATATTGTTTTCAAATAGCAAATTTAAGGCCAATTATCTATTAGTTATGCTATTTTCATTCAGTTTTTCTGTAACTTTTGGACTTATTGCAGAAATGATAAAATATTATCTAAAAACTTATTTTAATGAAGGAATAGTAAATCTTAGTGACTATACTTTTGCCATGCAAAATCTTACTTTTGTTGCCATAGGAGCTTTAACTGCATCAGTATTTGGTTTTATTTACATGAAAGGATTTAGAAACAAGCTAATGAAAGAATGGGTTGGCAAATTTAAGAAAAGCAATCCAAATTTATTTATTCAAAGAACTGAATCACCTGAAGAAATATTAAAATTAATTAAAAAAGGTGAGAATGAAAAATTAGAATTCAAATCAACATTAAGGATGAATCTTCATACAGGAGAAAAAGATAGAAAAGTTGAAAATTCAGTTCTTAAAACAATTGTTGCATTTTTAAATTCTGAAGGAGGTTGTTTATTAATTGGAATTTCTGATAATAGTGAAATAATTGGTATAGAAAAAGATGGATTTGTTAATAATGATATGTTTAATAGGCATTTTACAAATCTAATAAAAGAAAAAGTTGGAAATGAGTTTTTACCATTTATGAATTTTGAAATAGTATCATTAGATGGAAAAAATATCCTTAAGGTAGATTTAGGAAAAAGTGATAAGCCAGTCTTTCTAAAAAATAGCAATGAGGAATTTTACATAAGAGTTGGAGCATCATCAATTCTGTTGAATGGAAGTGAATTAATTGAGTATATCAAGAATAAATTTCATATAAGATAATAAAAATGTATTATTTGTTATTATTTATAAATTAAACAACCTTAATCAATTCATGGAAAAAAACATAAAAGTAACAGAAAACGGACCCTATGAAGTCTATGGGAATATTCCATTGGATGAACAAGAAATAAAAACAGATGATAAAGGTTATCCTTTAAAATATGAAAAAACAAAAAATCATCCAGCAAGTGAAACTTACTACCTATGCAGATGTGGCCATTCCTCAACAAAACCATTCTGCAGTTGGAATCATTTAAAAATAAAATTCAATGGAAAAGAAACAGCACCAAAAAACAAATACATAGATAGGGCAGATGAATTAGAAGGCAAGAATATTATTTTAACAGATGATTTTTCACTTTGTTCACAAGCTGGATTTTGTCATGGAAGAGAAGGAGAAACCTGGGATTTAATAAGATCTAAAGACAAAAAAGATAATGAAATTGCAATTCAACAATGTTTTGATTGCCCATCAGGAAGATTGGTTTTATGGGATGAAAAAACAAAAAAACCAATTGAACCTGATTTTAAACCACATATTTCCATATTATATGAACCTTGGAAAAAAGTAGAAGGTTCTATCTGGGTAAAAGGAAATATTCCAATAGAATCTAGTGATGGATATAAATATGAAGTAAGAAATAGAGTTACTCTTTGCAGATGTGGAAAAACAGGAAACATGCCTTTTTGTGATGGAACTCATAGAATAAATTAAACTTTTTTCTTTTTATTATTAAAATTAATTAAATCTTTCTTAGAATTAAAAACTCCGGAGTCTTGAAACTCAATAGGACGTTCTTTTCCAGCCCTATAAACAGCTTTTTTACTTCCACTTCTAAAAATACCAAGTTTTCTTTGATTATCAGAAGCTCCATTTTTTATAATATCAATTATAGCAATTAAAATTCCAATTCCTATTAAGACATAACCAATTAATCTATTATCTCCGAATATAATTCCAGCTAAAATAAATGCAAAAGCAAGTCCAAACAAATAATTAAATTTCTTCTTTTTATTGCCCTTAATTACAAATACTAAAATAGCAATTATCAATAGAACAATTATTGAAATTAAAATATAAAGTGTAGATGCCATGATTTTAATAAATTTTAAAGCTATTTAAATTTTTAGACAATCCATTATTCTCTAAATTGTTCTCCCCTATACCATAAACAATTATCATACCTATCTTTATCTAAACACCATAATTGCATAGAAGCAGAATCACAAATTATTCTTCTTCCAGAAGATATGTTTGAATGAGTATGCTGTCCTTCTGTAAGATCTCTTCCACAATAAGGCCCTATTTCATCAGTGCAAAAATGTGGGCATCTATATTCAACTTTGCTTTCTCTTAATAATCCTAAAACTAAATGCCCTTCAAGTTCTGCAGGAGCTCTAAAATTTCCCATATTAAATTAGAAATATCTTTATTTTTAAATCTTCGCACTACTTTTTAGCTACAGCCGCCGAAATAAGTAATTCAAATCCCAAAGGTGCCATTAATTCCTCAAGATTTAGTCCAGAATCAGTTTTTTCAACAACTCTTGAAATAAGGAAAGGAAATCTATTATCTGTATGTTGTTGATAATTTGTTTTTAATAAAAATTGTGATAAATCCTCTTTTTTATAGAATATATAATTACCATAGCTAGAAATATTGCCATCTCTATAAATTTTAAATAAAGCATCTCCAGTAACTTTTATTCCATTGGCACATTCTTCTTCATTTCCTATACTGGGTCTATGGATGTAATCCACCATGGATTATTCAGATAAATAGGTTTTTTAATAATTATTGTAATAATAACATACTTAATTTTCCATCATTCTCAAAATCTCTTCAAGTTCAGCTACTTTTTTATTAAGATCAGGATCGTCTCTCAAATAAAACTTTTCTCCACTATCTCTAATAGTGTCTACACAATGTAGGCAAAAGCAGTCTGATTGTATCCCTGGGTCAGTAAAATCATCTGAATGATGATAGCAATCTTCAGGGGGCACATGAGTATAAACACAACCTTGACAAACCCTATATGCTCCAGCCATTACACCTCTTTCTTTCAAAGCAGGGACTAATCTTTTAGGGTTATAGTACTTAAATTCCATTAAATAAAATAAATAAAGAAATTTTTAAGTATTTGTATAAACTTTAACTTACATTCCCAAGGATTTAAGCAATTCGTATACTAAAAATGCAGGCCAAACAAGAGCTTTCAAAACACCTAAAACTCCTAGCCAAAAGCTTCCAGCAGTAGTTACATAGTAAACAGCTGCACCAATAAATCCAAGGCCATAGACCGCTCCGCCGCAACCAGATCCGCAATTTTTTAGGTTACATTTCATATCTTTTTTATTCATTTTTTTACCTCCTTTTATGATTTTAAAATCATTTTACTTTTGCAAAAAAAATCATATAATTATTTCCATATTTTTTTACGCATTTTGGACAATAGGCATAATGTATATAATAATCCTTAGCAGTTTTTCCTTTTTTTAATAAATATTCTTTCATTTGCTTCATTAATTTAGGAATATCTCCATAATCTCCTGTAAAAACTCTTGCAATAAATGTTCCAGATATTTTAACATTATTCCTATTAGAAACATTTCCTGTAACAGAGACATATATTTCTGTCCTAAATGCACTTGGATCATGGAATAATATTAACATTTCATCTTTTTTTGAAGAAACTTTTTTTGATTTTTCTGCAAGATCCATCATTTTAGTTATTCTACTTCCAATCATTGGAGGAAAAGGTATGTGAAATAGAGTTGGAATAGATTCTTTAATAAAAAATTTATTTTTCCAAACAAAAGTCTTTCCATCCCATTTACTAGGATTAAATTTTGGGCAGCATTCTTCTTTCATAAAAATAATAGTATTTGATTATATTTAAATTTAATTAGTGTTTTTTATCTTTCATTCAAACAAGAGATATAACTTTTCTCTCTGAATCCGCATACAAAACATATCCAACTCCATTATTCATACCAATTGAATATTCTCCTCTATTAAAACCATAATATTCTTCTGCAGATTGAATACTTTCTCCCATCCTAGTAAAACTCCTATCCAAAATAATATTTCTAATCAAACTAGGTTTTACCATGCAATAAACTAAGCCTTTTTTACTGGTTCTTTTTTCCATATTAAAAACCTGATGCATAATCCTACTAGAAATAAAATACGTTTCAACAATATCCATATGTTTTTCAAGATATCTTTGTCTTCCCAGCTCTGTTCTTTGATTTAATCTTCTTATGGCATCATGAAGATTATGCATTCCAAAAGCATAAACAACAGGTTCTTGAAAACCTTTAATCTGAGCTAACTGATATTCTTTTATTCTACCTCCCCAAAGAACATTACCTGCTTTTGCCTCAATCCAAAAACCAGATGGATGATAAAAGTCAGGAACATTTTCATCTCCAGCAGTAGACTGCAAAACAGGATATCTTTCTTGTAATATTCTTTCCCATCGCAATCCAATACTATTTTGAACAACTCCCATGAACATCTTTTATAAAAAGAAGTTATAAGGATTATTGTTCTAGATGAATCTCAAAAATATGGGCCCACGCGGCCCTAGAATCGCGGAGAGCTCGGTGTAAAAAATAAGAACCTTTTTGTATCCAAAAGAATAATAATATTTATAAACTGTACAGTTTATTATATTGTATGTACAAAGATAGATACATTAGAAGAAAAGGGGAATTTTTGGATAATAAGGATATTAATCCTAAAAATAGGAAGGTTACTGAAAAGTTCTTTGAATTTGAAGAATACAAACTAAAGAGGAAGCAAGGATTAGCAGAGGTTGATGAAAAATCCTACAAAACACTTTATTTCTATGTTGGTAGATTGATTAATTTGAATAATTGGTTTAAGAATAAAGATTGGTCTAAATTAACTGAAGAAGAAATAAAAAAATTAATTGATGATTTAGAAGACGGAAAAATAACAACTCATAAAGGGACAAGATTTACAGACAGGAGTTTGTATTATCAAATGATAAAAGGAAAATTATTTGATTTAGTTGGTAAGAGTTTTATTGCAACACAAATCCTAAAAGAGTTCTCAATAAAAGGAAGAGAGTTTAGAGATGAAGTAAGATATATTGAAGAAGAGTCTTTTAGAAAAATTGTTGATTGTGCTCCAAAGTCAGAACATAAGTGTTTGATGTGGTTAGCTTTTGATATAGGTGAGAATATTGGAACTCTCTTAGAATTGACTAGAGAAGATTTCCAAAGACAAATCAATCCAGACACTAATGAACCAGAATATTTAGTTATGCTAACTAAAGATAGGATTAAGAGGAGTAGAACTGCAAGAGGTGAAACTACCAATCATCAGGAAACTGTAAAATATTTAGATATAATTCTTAGAAACCTAAAACCAGCATCACCAAAAACTTCCACTAGCCGGTATCGCAGGTCACTTAAAACTTTAAATGAACTACATCCAGAAAACAAACTATTCAAGTTTGGCCACAAAGCATCTGTAAAGTTTTTTGACAGAGCAGTTGTAAGAGCAGGAGTAAAATGTTTACCTGGTGGTCAAAAAGTTACATGGAAAGATTTGAGAAGTTCTATGGCTTGTAATTTATTGAGAAAAGAGTGGTCCAGAGACGAGGTAAATGCTAGACTTGGACATAAGCCTTCTAGTCGTATCATAGATTCTTACATCAACTATCTTTCATTAGATAGAAGAAAACCACAAAAGAAAGTTTATGAAAGCAGTTTAAAAAAGATTGAAGCTGATTTTGAAAAACAAAAAGAAGTTTCAAAATTACAGGGATTAAAAATTGAAAATCTAAGAGAGGATATAAAACAAATCAAAACAGACTTTAAATTAGCAATGGAAAAACAAAGAAAACAATTAATTGAAATTGTTATGGAATTAAAGAAGGGACAAGTAAAACCTATTGTTGTTAAGAGTCATTAAAGTCTTCTGGGCATTTCAAATAATTTTATCATCTTCTCATCTAACTTCTTTTTAAAATCGTCAGGTCTACCTTTTTGTTTAATAATATAATAGATAACATAAAACTTTATTGCAGAGATAAAAATATTTTCTCCAGCATTAAGTTCACATATAACTTCTCTTGCTTCAGGATTATCATATATTTCATTTAAGAATTTCTTTTCTCTTTGATTTAATTTAATATGCAATTCATCAAATGAATCAAATATAAATTTTATTTTAATTTTATGAACAGGGCTTCTTTGAGTATATTTTGTTCCATTGAAGTTTGTTTTATTTATTGCATCTGTTCCTTCTTCAATATAATCTGCTTCTTTGAGTTTATCAAATACTTTTGTCACAGCTCCAATACTTTTTACATCTTTTTTAGTATTTGGATATAATTTTCTCGTAACTTCTCCATGTGTAACAAACTTTCTAAAATATTCTAAAGCGACTTTGTTTTCTCCTATCCCTTTTATCAATGGGGGTCTTACAGCAGGATAAACTATTATTGGTTCATCATCTAAAGTTTTTTTTCCTTTCTTCATTTTAGGGTACCATTAACAGGTATATTAAGTATTTATACTTTATTATAAAATGGAACTACAAAAACCAATAAAATGTGAATGCAAGAAGTGCGGCTGGTGCTGGTATTCTACACTTGGCAGAAAACCAAAAGTCTGCGTCAGGTGCAAGAGGTATGACTGGCAGGAGGAGAAAGATGAGCGAAAACAGCAATGATTCTATTCTCCTCCAAAAAGAGTCCTTAGACAGAGTCTTTGATATAATTGATGAAATGCAGGGCGATATTATTGGTTTAGAGTCAAAATGGTTAAAAGAGGTGCAAGAGGATGACAGAGAACAACAGAGTGATTGATATGAACCTATCTGAACCTAATAGCCAATACTTCTCACCACTAGATGATATAATATATGGTGGTCTTATTTTTCTTATATTCTTCCGGAAGAAAAGATTGATTGAAAGGAGGTTCCGAACTACAAAATGATACCACCTATTCAACTTAGAAAACCCCAATTTAAGTTTATACTGTTGGGTAGGTGGAATCAATATAAAGATAGTAATAAAACAATCCATATTTTTGAACCAAAAACGAAGGAAGAATTTGATTCTATAAAAGAGCAGGGTTTTGCCTCCATTGGAAAAGCTCCTATTGAATCTGGCTGGACTAAGAATTCAGACTATATTTATGCAGACCCAAAACTACTTAGCCATATCTCTGCAGGATATAATTATGGTGTAAAATGTGGACCTGGAAGATTAAGTATCCTTGATGTTGATGACACATCCATTATCCCAGAGTTAGATAAGATGGTTCCAGAAACCCTAACCATTGAAACAGGAAGTGGAAAACAGCATAGGTATTTCCTAGTTCCTGTAGGAACTCCTAAAATAATTTTAGAAAAGAATAAAGTCCATTATGGAGAACTGCAAGGTCCTGGTTCTCAATGTGTTGGGGCAGGTTCAAAACATCCAATTGGCGGAAAAGAGTATAATGTTATAAAAGATGTGGATATTACAGAACTTTCACAGGAGATTATAGATAAAATTAAAGATAACTACACAGACTTTAATAATGACCCTATAAAAGTCATTTCTCCAGATTGGAATCAGTATAATAAGACAAATATAAGTGACTTATTATCAATAACCACTTTAGTTAATTTAGGTAGTATGAAGAAAACTGGTGGAGAGTATTTTGGTTCCCATCCAGTTCATGGCTCACAGACAGGTATGAATTTTTTTATTAATCCATCTAAAAATCTCTGGCATTGTTTCAGGTGTGATTCTGGAGGAGATTCTTTATCCCTCTTAGCAGTCAATGAAGGTATTTGCGGATGTAGCGACTTTTCAAGAAGTGGAAAGAAACTAAGGGGAGAAGATTTTATCAAAGTGAAAAAAATTGTTGAAGAGAAATATAACATCAAGATTCCTCAAAAAGAACTAGAATTAACTCCTTTAAAGAATATCAAAGTAGAGTTAGGTAGGCGTGTTAAAACAATCGTTTCTGTTTTAGATATGACTCCGGGAGTTAGTATGGTTGTAGGGTATGAAGCAACTTGTCCACAATGCCTTAGAAATACAATTTTATACCACAAAAATCCTACCTCTTGCTCAATAGCTTTTGCAGAAGAATTAAAAAATGAAAATAAAGCCGGTTGTCTTGATAGTGCTAATAAACCTATAAAAGTAGATATCAAACCAATACATGAAACAGGTTATTTATTGAGTGTATTTGACCCAAAAGATACTGGAAATAATATGCAAATAACTCCAATTTTTATAAAGAATGATTTAATACCTAAAGATTACAAATCTAAAAAAGATTGGGAAGGAGATTTATTAATAAAACCCCTTATTTTAGAAGGTAAAATCGGAGTTTTTCAATCTTTTAAAAAAAAGTTTGAGGATTGGTTTATTCATGTGGAGAATTATGAGTTTGAGGTGAAAAAAGAAGATGTTAACTACACACTTTTAAGAAAGTTTGGAGATATCGAGAGGGGTAAGAATTTTTTTGCAGAAAATTTCGCTCCAAGAATCTATGATAGAACACTAGCTAAAAAGATGTACACATTAACATTACTTTCACCAATAAAAATAAATTTACCTAATGATGAAATTGATTATGGAATAATAAATACGATAGATATGGGTGATGCTGGACAAAGCAAAACAAAGCTTAGTAAAGAAACCTTAAAATGTGCAAAGGGGACCAACTCTAAATTTATCAGTGTTGAGAATTCTACAAATAGGGGATTACTAGGTTCAGTAGTAAAAAGTCAGAATTCTGAATCATGGACAGTTAAGGTTGGAGAGATACCTAAAGCAAGTAATGGATTAGTTTGTTTAGATGGTTATTCAAAGTTGTCACCTGACGACATGACTCAATTTAGAGGGATTTTAGAGGAGAAAGAGTTTCAGATTACAAAAGCAGGTGGAGTGCAAAAAGAATGTCCTGTTAGAATTATAATGTTAGGAAATATCGTAAAACCAATAGGGCAATACTCCACCAAACATCAAGCAAGTTTTAATATGGGTGCAACAGAGTCTGATGAAACAAATAAATTTTCGGGTCCAGACAGAAGAAGAATTCATCATGTGTCTATTGTTGCTGATTCTGATACCAATGCTAGGGATATTGATATGCATTTATCAAAAAAATATGATAAAGAAAAAATAAGAGAATTGGAAAATTATTGGTCTAATTTAAGAGCTTTCTCTTGGACAAGAAAAGCTGGAGATTTTATCTGGGAAAGTGGTATTATAGAATATGTTCAAACAAAAATAGACAGTCTTAGAAAGAAATATCCCAGGTTCTCAATGCAATATGGTGTCTTATCTAAAGGAGGGTCAAAGATGTTTACAATCCAGTTACCCACAGTAGCAATGTTACATGAATCAATTGATGACAGTCACAAAGTCGTTATCAGGAAGGACCATGTTGATTGGTTATACCATATGTACTTAGAGGAATTTAATGAGTTAGGATTGGGGGCTGAAAATGAAGTATATAGTATTCATAAATTGCATGCTATAGCTATTAGTCGTAATTGTTCAAAGGAAGTAAAGGAGATATTATTACTTTTACAGAGATATGGGGGAAATCAAACTGCAATTGAAAATGCAGGAGTTGTAAGTCGTATGCACATTAGTCGAATGTTGAGCAATCCAATAGAGTATGAACTAAAACACATCAGTGGTATAAAACCTCATTGGTATAAACTTAATGAAGGTTCTGGCGAACCAAAAGAAACAAGAGAGGGTATTAAATTTTTCCCTGATGACGATTTACCATCTATAACAAAAAGGGGCACAGGTTCTTTTACAGATTTTGGTAAAATCTTAATTCAAGAAATATTAAGGTTAAAAAATGAGGAACTTCAAAAGGATAAGATAATAGGAATCCCCGATTTAGAAGATGTTACATCTGTTACAGGCAGGAATGAAAGTTTAGATAACTATGCAGTTGGCGGCGTTACATCTGTTACAGGTGTTACACCAAAAGAGGATATATCAAATAAAAATATAGAAAAAGTAGGAGAAGTAATACAAAGTAATACTAGTTCTATTGAAATTAAGAAAAAGAATATACTTGATATTAAAAATAGTGTAACAGATGTAACGAGTGTAACAAAAGATATATTGAATCTCAATAATACTATAGGGGATAGTGTAATAGATGTAACAGAAGAACCTGAGTATGAAACGGAGGATTTAACATGAGTAAACAAATAGATTATAACATAGAATTTTTCGGACTTGTTCCTTTCAAATGTAAAAAATGTAAAACTAAATTAAAAATGGGTCATATTCCATATAAGGATAAAAGAATTACCATCCCACTACTTTTTTGTCAAAAGTGTAATGAAATCTTGGAACTGCAAGTATTCTATCATGATGATTGTCCTGCATCAAAAGCAAAAAAGATTAGGGATAAATTTGCTAAAAACTATGGATTAAGAATTATTAATTAATTTTTCCGTCGACAAAGGGATAGTATTTAAACTTTAACTCATTAGAGATATATGAGGAAAGATAAAGTAAGATTTGGTGCAGTTGTCTTTATGGTTTTATTTGTTGGTTTGTTAGTTGCAGGATTGTTCTATTTAAGTTATGGAATTGAACAAACTTCTTTTAAATTAAATGAAAAGAAAACAGGAGTGCAAGAAGATAATATAAAATTCACGGATGCAACATGGCACTTAGTAGATTTTTCTTCCTGCGAAAATGCTTATGATGAAAACAGGGCAATGCAGGAAATTGGTTTAATATATACTATTCCTTATTATGGAAATGATTATAACTGCAATCTTCAGATAACAACATACTATGATGATGGAAAGGTAAGCACACCTCAATCTAAAAGATTAGATGAAACAATTCATACCTTTAGTGGATTTAATGTGTTTGACAGCTATAAGTTTACTATTTGTTGCACAGATAATTTTGATACTGCATGTAAATCAAAGATGGTTGAAAGTTATTGCTAGGGGTTGCTTATATCAATTAGTTCGGAGTTCAATTCTATTCAGACCCATTTTTATGAATACAGGATAAACAATATCTTAATCTTGTTGTATGGTCTGATACTCTGCTTGTTTATATACTTCTCCTTATGATTAAATAAATATTAAAGAATAAGATGACAAAGTTAAAAGAGAATGTAAATAGATTAAACGCCTTGCTTAAAGAAGGCAAAATTGCGGAGGCTTTTGAAAAATATTACAATCTGGATGTAACTATACATATTGATGGAAATCCGCCTATAACTGGGAAAGAACAAAAAAGAGAAATGATTTTTCTTCAAGAAATAGAAAAATTAAACAATGCCGAAATAAAGTTAGTTGCTTTTGGAGGAACTGATAATGATGTTTCAGTAACAGAATGGGAAATAAATATTGAAAATAAAGAAGGAGTTAAAAAAATAATTTATCGTGTAAATATTCAACATTGGAAAGAAGATAAAATTATTAATGAAAAGATATATTTTTGTGGTGACCAAAAATTCAAAGTAGAGTAAATATATATTTTTATAGTTGTAATCAAATCATCTGGATAAATACCAGTTTATTAATCCAAGCTGATTAATTAGAGCATAAGCTGTTAAAAAGACTGCAATAAACAAACATATGTACTTTGCATATTTCAGAATATCTTTCTTTTCTTTTGGAATTGCAATACTAAGAGTAAAGAAAATTGCTATTAAAAGAGGCATTAAGACTTTTTCTGTGTATCCTTGTATCATTTTACTATCTGGTAACTATGTGGTAAATATACTATTTAAGTATTATGGTAACTAAGTTATATGAAAAAGGTAACCAAATGGGACTTAGTTAGTTATGTGCTTGCTAGTTCTTATAGGAAGAAAGTATTGTCTGCTTTATCAACCCCTAAGACTCCATCAGCTATAAGCAAAGAGATAAGCATAAACAAAACTCACATAAGCAGAGCATTAGCAGAGTTAGAAGATAAAGGTTTGATTAAGTGTTTAACTCCAAACTCAAAGAAAGGTAAGATATACTCAATCCAAGACTTAGGTAAAGAGACACTAACAGAAGTCAATAAGCTAAAGTAAGCCAAAAGCCCATGTCGTTCTATGCCCGAGTAGTTGTGGGCTTTAAAAGAACTGTTAAACCCAAACAATTTAAACAGTTTAATTATACCCTTTTATTAGTATATTATTTAACAATTTAATATACTCTGTGGGCACAGCAGGGCTACAGCACCATAACCAAACTAACTAAAAGGGTTAGTCTGACTATATTAAATTACTTTAATATACTAAATAAGTGTGCTAAAGATTTTAAGATGATTTGTCAGCTTAACTCTGATTAATTTTATGTGTTTGTTTTAATGGTTCATTTAATCTTTTATGCTAAAAGATTTAACTTCTCAGATAAATAAAGGTAATGACTCTGAATTTATTTTTATATAAATTAAAATTTTTATATAAATTTTCATCCGGCGTCTCCGGCCTACGCGTATATATATATAATAAAATAGATAGCAGAACTAATAAACAGTTGTATGCGCATGATTGTGTGCATTAAAAGATAAAAGATTAAGGATGGATTGATGTTAATTAGTGAACTTCGACTAACATTTTTTGTTGTTGTGGAACTTGAAAGCTTGTTAAGGAAACATTTCGTTTGAATATTTTTGAAGTAGAGTTATTGTATTTCCTTTTAGTTCCATATTTGATATGGTACTTAATTCCCCTTTCTTTACAAAAGGTTTCTACTACATCTGCTTGATCTTCATAGAATTGTTCATTGTTAGGGTAATTACTTGAATGGCAATTATAATTTAATTTTCCAAAGATGATATTATCAACAAAAGATACTTTCTCTAAAATGTCTATTAAATCCTGTTCAACTAAATTGGGTGTTGGATATGGTTCCATACTAACCCAAGTTTTAAGTCCAGCATCATGTAATAGCTTTAAAGCTTTAATTCTACCCATATAAGGAGAGCTACCTGGTTCAAATTGTTTCTTAAAGTTTTCATTTAAAGAGACTAATGTAATTCCATATTCATTCTTATCACTATATTTATTTGTATTTCTTAGTTCCTTAGGATATATTCCTTTTGTTAGAATGGTACACTTTATCCCATTAGAGTTCAACTTATTTATAATCTTAAGAGTCATATCTGCGACTTCAGGATACAGATACATAAAAGGGTCAGTCATAAAACAAAGATGAACAAACTTAATATCCTTTTTATATTTTGGAATTTCTTTGTCTAATAATTCAAGAGCATTTTTCACAAGTTTAGGTTTACACCAATCTTCATAAGATTTTACCTTTCCAAATCTTCTTGACATCATAAAAGCATAACAAGGAAACTTACAACCATGAGCACAGCCAATAACATGATTAATACAATAATCTGCATACTCTACTTTGCTTTTATACAACAAAGAATTACGATTAACATATCTCATTTTTATCATCTCCTTCTTCATAATTAAATAATGTTTTTGGTATATATAAGTGTTACCACCACTTCAAAAATAAGAAATTCAAAATAGAGTTCTTTGTCTCTTAGTTACCAGTTCTAATGCCATTTCAACGGATTTATCAGAATTAGATTCTATTTCTTTTTTTGCCTTTTCTAATGCTTTTAACCAAGAGGAATCATTTTTTGTTTTATGTGTAATAAATAACATATGATATACAAAATTAAATTTTTTTGATTGTATTTTTATATCTTTAACAATACAATCCCCTTTTTCTTTCACAATATTTTCACTATAAACTTTTACTAAATCGTCAACATCATCTATAGATTTCCAAGACTCATCTCCAAAAAAAACATTTAATCCTTCTCCAGCACATTCTTTATATTTTTTAGCTAACTGAACTGTTCTTATTATCTGTCCACTCATTAATGTAAAAACAATATCACTCCTTAAGTTAAGAACTTTTTTCATTGATCCCCAATCAAATTCCATACAATGAGGATCAATGAAAAAGAAAGAATAACCTTGATCTTTATTAATCTCTCTTATAATATCATCTAGACATTCATTACAATTTTTTGAAAAAGTTAATAATTTCTGTTCTTTAAAATAATCTAGTCTTTCTTTTAATGAGTCAAAAAGAGATAAATCACTTTCACAGAAAAATAGTTTTGTAAATTTATTTCTGTATCTTAATGTAGCAATTAATGGAGAACCTATAAGAAAATCTTTTTTGTTCTTCATCTTATTTATCCCAGAACCGGCAAATAAATCCACATAATATTTGTTATCAAAATATTTGTTGATTATGATAGTGCAGACGTCTAATGCATAATTTAGAAAGACTAATTTAAGTGGTGTCCATTCATTAAATTCATTATAAACCTCTGGTTGTATTTTTATTATTTCATCTATATCTTTCTTAAACTGAGAGTTTGTAACTTCTAGGGGTTGTATATGTTTCTTTAACCAGTCCATTCCTGTAATCTTTTCCATACTAAACAAATAAAACAAGACTATTTAGGATTTATGTTTTTCACAAAAATCCTAACATCACTAAGTTTTGGATTAACAGTATCTTCATCTAACTTATCATCATATCTAAATTGAATGAGTTTTAATCCATTTTCTTTACACTTGATAACCCTTAATTCATCATATCTCTTTCTTTGTTCTGTTCTTCCTTCTCTCCTATCCATCAGTTTGTTTGGTTTAAAATGTTGTTTTCCCATATATTCAACAACTAACTTATAATCAGGAAAGTAAGCATCAACAGGAAGTTTAGATTGTTTATTTGTTTTTTTACTTACATCTCCCAAAAGAAAAGGAAATCTGTGTTGCAGGAGAACATTATCTGTTTTGAGAACTTTCTTAAAAAAATTTATACAATTCATTTCTCCTATTTTCTTTATTGATACCATTTTTATAGTAAATCTTAAACTGGTTATTATTTATTAATTTCTATTATTAACTATTCAGTTTAACACTAAAAACCTTTAAAAGGCATAGGTTTATTATTATTTTAAGATTAATTAATAATCTTAAATGGGCTATTAGGCTAGTGGCAAACCGATTCCTTTACACGGAATATTCACCAGTTCGATTCTGGTATGGCCCATATAAATAAAATGAAGACCTCCATAAAAATACTTTTAATTGTAGTATATTTAATTGGTTTTACATTGTTATTACCTTTCTTTTTTAGTATGCTTGACAAACTTCCTGATTCTTATGCTTTGGGAGTTATCGCTGTCTTGATTATTGTTTTTATGTATTGTTTTATTCCATATAAAATCTGGAAGTTGAAAAAATGAGTTCATCAGTTTTATACACTAGAGGAATACCAATATTGATTGGGGTTATAATATCTTTTATACTCTATCTACTCTCACAATGGCTTTTGAACAGAAAAAAATGAGATTGTTTACACAAAAAATTCACTAGTTTGATTTTGACATAATTTCACATGTTTTTTTATAGATTTTTTGTTTTAGAAAAGTTTATAAGTTTACAATATGGAAAAATATATAGGGGTGAGAAGCACCTCAGGAGCTTATTCTGAGAAGATTTAAGATGGAAAGAAAATCAGAATTTGGTGGAAAGGGAAATGGATTAGTTTGGCTTGCACAAAATACAGATTTAGGATATGATGTTCCTCAATTTGAAATTATAGACACTTCCTTCTATGAGCAATTTAAAGGGCAATCTCAAACTCCTCAAAGGTTAGAAGAAAAGTGTAGAGAACTTTCACAAAAATTTAGTGGTAGAGCAGTTTCAGTTAGAAGTTCAGGAGTTGTTTCTGAAGATAATGATAGATTTTCAGGAGCAGGAATTTATGAGACTTTCTTTTTAGAATCAATGCAATTAACTCCTCAAAGTCTTCATGATTCAGTTTTAAAGGTTTATTCATCAGTTGATTCAGAAAGAGCAGTTCAATATAGAAAAGAAGCTGGATTGGGAAATGAAAAAATGGCTGTTGTTGTACAAGAAATTGCTGATGGGGAGAATGGAGTTTTTATGTCAAGATTACCTGCAAGAGCAGGAATAATTCCTGCTTCTTGGTCAAGAACAATTGGGGCAGTTGTTCAAGGAGATACAGAATCAGAAGTCCATAGAGCATTTTTTGCATTAACTAAAGATGGTTATAAATTAATGTTTTTAGATGAAAGCTCACCTTATACTGAAGCTACAAATCTAGGAAATAGATTAGTTCCTTTAACTCAAAGATTAAAAGAAAGATATGGTAAAGAATTTGAAGCAGAATTTTCATATAATCCTAAAAATGAAAAATTGTCTATGTTACAAATAAGACCCTTAACAAATGTTCAAGATAAAGAAGTAAAGTTTCCTGATAAAGAACCAATTTTCACAGCAGAATTATGTATGGGTGTTGGAGAATATATTGGTCTCATGGTTACTCCTGGAGGTAACACAAATCCTGTTAGAAAATTTTGGGATGAACCAAATCATTATGCTTTTGTTACACCAAGATTAGAAAAAACTATTCAAAGAGGTTTTGGAGGTTTAGGTTCTTTACTTGGTAAAGGTGATGATTTTGCTTTAGATTATGACCTATTAACTCCTGGTAAAAAAGCTATTGTTTTAACACATCAAGCACTTCCAGGTATGCATGCTATGACTGTAGCAAATGAAAAAGGAATACTCTGTTTAGCAAGAGAATGTAATAAATTAGGTGATGATGAATTAATTCATAGATATGGAGTAGATAGAGGTTATATAATGGAAATGTTGGGTGGAAGCACTTTATTAGATTCTCCAAAATTTGATATTCCTCTTGAAGAAGTTGGAAAATATATTCATGTGGTTTCAGACGGATTAAGAGGTCATGTTTATAGAGCAACAGAAGAAGAAGCAAGAGAATTTGAAAAAAGAATGTTGGGAGATGAAAGATTTGTAGTTTCAGAGATAAGCAGTCCATACGGTGGGGAACTTGCAGATAAGTTTTGGGATTGGGAATTTAAAATAAAACCTCAAACAGCATTAGTATCTTATCAAACAGTTTGCCAAGATTTTGTTGAACATATGAGAAGAGTATCAGGAAAAAGATTTAGATTAAATGTCTCTCCAGCAAATAATTCTTATGAACTCACTCATCCATCTAGTGAGTTTGAAGTATTTTATGCTCATTTTGACCCAGAAAAAAGAGATGAAGGAATTTTCTTTGCAACAGGAAGAGGAGTTTCAGATATATCTGATAAAGAAACAACAAGACAATGGTTTCAACAATTTGTAGACAGAGTTAAAAATCCAGATTATAAACCTCAAGTTGAAGAATATTAACATGTTACCAAAAACAGAAATAGATAGATACGGAGGAAAAGCAGCAATCTTGAATCATATTAGAGACAACACGGATTTACCTATTCCACCTTATGTTGTCGTGCAGGCAGGTCAAGAGATGAGTTCAATAAATGGAGATTTTGATTCTATGAAAAAACCAGTAATTGTAAGGTCGTCTTCACCTTATGAGTATGGAGATTTTGAAGGAATTTTTGAATCTGTAAGAGATGTAACTAATAGAGCTCAACTTGAAATGGCTGTAAGAGATGTTCAAGAAAGTGCAAGAAGTGAAAGAGCAAAACAATATGCAGAACAACATGGATTTAAAATTAGAGAAAATATTCATTTGATTGTTCAAGAACAAACTCCTTCTTTAAGTGGAGGAATGTTAAGACATCCAAATAATCCAGATTTAGTATTTATTACATATTTTGAAGGAAGAGGGAAATACAATCAACATTATCACACTTTCCTTTTTGATGAAACAACAGGTGATGAAAGATATTGTAGAGGATTTACCTCTCATGGAATAGAAAGAAAAGATGCACAATTTTTAGTTGAACAGTATAAAAAGATTGAAGGACTTGAGCAAATTGCAGATGATTCTACATTATTTGTAGAATTTGGATTTAATCCATTTGCAGTTTATCAAGCAAGACCATTTATGAAAAAACAAATTGCAGACTTTAAATTACCTGATAATGATTCCGAAAATGATTTAAGAACTGATTTTGTTTTAGGAGTAACCCCTCCTGAAGGTGTATGTTTACCTATTGTAAAAAGTGTTGGATATGACTTTGCTTTAGCAGCAGTTAATGATGCTGGTAGATTAATGGCAGATGATAGAATGTATCGAGGATTAGATGAAATATTAAAACATGGTCTTGTAACAGTTGGAATGGTAAGGCAATTTGGAGGACAAATTAACGAGATGGAAGCAACAACTTCCAAAATGAGGGAACTTTATTATGATGCAGAACAACATTTTGAAGGTAAGCCTTATGGTTTATTAATGAGTAATGCAGAAAGAGACCCATATGATTTAGATTTAATGGTACCAAATATGAGGGGTCTTGTTATAGGCCAAACAGATAGATTTTTAGTTCATAATCTAATGAGATTATTCAAGAGAGCAGATGTTACATTAGGAATTGGTCCAAATTTATTTCATACTGAATTTTATAAAAATAGAAATGCTCAATCTTTTTCTGGAAGGGTTAGGTTATATAGTAATGGAAAAGAAGGAGTTGCTACATTAGAAGAACTTCCTAAAGAAGATGATTGGGAAAATTAAATAATATACAAATAGATTCTAAACATTATTACTAAAAAAGGAACAAAAAGGTTCATATTGGTGTAAACGAGGTGGTTTGCCACTAGCCTAATCGCCCATTAGATTATTATTCATAATCTTAAAATAACTAAAAGTTAAGCATTTAAAAAGCTTACCTGCTTGAAAATAAAGGTTTTGACAACATCTTTAAAAGTTTCTGAATAAGATTTTACATAATATATTTAAGCAATCATAAAATAAAAATAAGATGAGATTATTAAAAAGTTCAATGTTAGCACTTGCAGTATTAGGATTTGCAGGATGTCATGAATCAGCAATTCAACAAACAACACAAACATCAACTCTAAGAAAAATAGATATTGATATAAGGACAGGAGATGATTTCTTATATTTATTGAAGTTTCAGTATGGTATTAATATTTCAGAAGAACAAAGACAATCAATAAAAGAATCCTGGAAAAGAATAGATCCAAGTGAAAAAGCTTTTTTAGCAAAAACATATCAAAATCCTTTTTCATTAATTGATTCTTTTGATAAAGAGGATCTTGAGTTTTATACATCTGCCAATCCAGATACTCTTTCTGATAAAGAAAAACAAGATTTTTTAAAATACTACCCTTGGATGGATTTTAAAAATCCATCTAAACTAGATAAGACAAAAAATCCTTTTCAATATCAAAGAAGAATTGCAGACAAGATAATAATCATTCATGAGAAAACTCTTGAGGCAATTGCAGAAAGCGGAATATTAGCATTCCCTTAGTCTATTCTATTAACAAATATTCTCAAATAATTGTATTTCATTAATATGCCTATTATCCCCACCACCATTAATTTCTATTCCAATATTTCTAACTCTATCAATCTTTGGAAAAAATTCAGTACCATTTATATATGAAGCACAGGAATAGTTTTTGCTTCCAAGTAATCCTAAATTCACATCATAGAATTTAATTGTTCCAAAATTACCAATTCCCCCTTCACATATGAAATTATATGCAGCAATAGAATAATCTCTTGTAAAACCAATATAATAATTTACATCTTGGCTATCACCTGAATTCCATGAACTTCCAGGATTTCCATCAACAGCAGAGCGAGTATAACTTCCTGAAGCTGTCTTTGTTGCATCTGTTGCTTGGCCAATTGCAATATTTTGAGCTGTACATTTTTTCTGGCAGTTCAAACAATTCAATTGAGGTATGCATCCAAATACCTTGAATTCTTGAACATTTCCTGAATCATACCTATTCTCTCCTCTTTCTCCGATTTTAACACTTACTTTATTTGCAAAAACATTGTTTAAGGCATAAGAGTTTCTTGCTATTTGACCATATTTGCACTGATATGTATAATTAGATGTTTTTCCTTTTGAATCAATAAAATAGATTGTTCCATAATTTCCTTGCACACCTTCACACTGAAGTTCATATGTATTTATTTTATATTCAAGAGGATAGGTTATATTTAAGTATTGGACTCCAAGTGCCCCTGAATTCCACGATGTTCCATAATTATTATCAATCGCAAGGTTTGGATCGCTAAGAGATGGATTTGTATAAGCTATTGCAGATTTTTCAGGTAGCTCAACTGAACCACTACAATCCCCACTACATCCGCAGTTTATTGTAGCTCCACACCCATCACTCCATTCTCCACAAGTTTTTCCAAGGCTTTGGCATGTAGCTCTTTTACAAATACATTTTTTATTATTGCATTCATATCCAGGAAGACAATTCTCTTGACAAGAACCATCATAAAATCCATACATCTCAAACTCAGCTATATTCCTTTCACCAGTCCCACCAGAAGCTTCAATAACAACTTTTTTAACACCTTCAACAGGCTCAATAATCTGCTCTTGAAATACTAAGAACTGTTTACACAAATATGTTTTTGAATATTTAAGATTACTCAATGCATCATAAAGATATACAGTACCTGTATTTCCATTACCACTACCATCACATTTTATAGAATAATCTAAAATAGTATAACTATCAAGAAGATCAATTGATAATGTTGCTGTTCCAGTATTTATTTTAGATTTCCAGGAATTATATGTAGTTCCATCAACAGCCAAAAGAGCAGACCACCAATCTCCATGAGAAGCATTTACAGGCTTTTTCAAAGCAACATTTTCTATATTATCTGGAGCTAATGCTTCAGCAGAGGACAAGACTTCTGACACTTGATCCATCTCATCAGTCTGGCCAGGAATATAACAACCAGATAGATTATATTGGACTAATGTGAATTTAACATTAGTTTTCAGAGCATTCTTTGGTATAGTCATAGTGAATTCACCATAATTTATTTTTCCACCTTTTTTTCCAATAGTCACAGAAACAGTTTTTAATGCTTTTTTAGAAGTGCAAGCAGCTAATATGCCATCATGGTCAGTGTATTTGTATGTCTCTATTTTTGTAGTATCAGGATATTTTGAATAGCTCATTGAAACATTAGCAGCAATACTAAAATTTACATGAGGTTTTATAATATAAGCAATACCATCTAATATCATATTATCTTTCTCTCTTATCATATAAACAGAAGTTGTTGCTGTTTGAGAATTTCCCCCAACCCTGTCTGCTTTATTATAACATACAGGAACACCATTTGGATTTGTTGAACCAATCTCTGTAGCAGTATTACAACATCTTTGGATTGTCATGCCTTCTTCAGTTGTTGAAAAGACAGGTCCAACTCCTTTAATTGGTTCAAATCCAGTAGGACATAACTGTGGAATGCATAATGGAAGTCTAATTGTTAGAGGTAACATTCCGCCTAGCTTAGTCTTTTTTACTATGTTTCCACATTTCTCATCCTTAGTACAGCAATATTCTCCCTTGGTTAAATATGGGTTCTTGCAATTAGTTTCTCCAGCAGCGAGATTACATTGTTGTTTTCCACAGAATGAGACTTGTGGAACTCCTCTTCTAGCCCAAGTAACACAAGTATCTTCTTTTTTACAACAAATATTTTTATTTGCAGAATCACATCTTTGCATCTTATCTTTTGGAAGACATTCTTTTTCAATTTTACAGTAAGGTAAAACATTCATTCCACTTGCGAATGTATAGCATTTTTCATTTGGTTTGCAACAAAAAGCATCACCAGGAGTGTTCCCACTACAAAGTCCACCAAGTCCATCTGAATTCTTTTTATAACAGCAATCAAGACCAATAGCTTTTGGATTATTGCCATATTCAGGGTCACTTCCAAATATTTTTGTACACTCTTCCTTTTCTTTCTGAGGATCTAATTTACAATACTCAGTTCCAGTTGAAAAAACTCCATCTGATGATACAGAATCTGATAAAGCATATGCCATCATATTCGCAGTTCCAATAGAAACAGGCGCACCATTATTACTCGGTCTTGAAAATGCTTCATAAGTGACAGGAGATTCCTCTCCTTTTTTGTTTGAAGCAATAAAAAAATTTATTTGTTTGCTTTCTCCAGGTCCTAATTTTGGATAAGAATTAAAAAAAGAAACCTTCTCTGGATTCGAAGTAGATGCTAAAACTATTATTTCACTTTCAATACTATTAGGATTTGTAACAGAAAAAGAAGCACTTCGGGGTATTTCAGAAACTGTCTTTAAGGTGTTTGGAAATCCAGAAGAAGCTGTTTGATAACCAGGATCATTTACAGAAACAAAAGGACTTGGACAAGAAGTAGGACATTGTCCACAATCTTGAGGGCAAATAGAGCAAGTCTCTCCGAGACCTTTATCACAAGCAAGGTTTCCACAACACTTACCACAATCACCAGGACAACTACCACATGTTTCTTCAAAATTAGAATCACATTTTTTATTTCCACAGCACTGCCCACAGTCACCAGGACAATTTTTGCATGTTTCTCCAATATTAGAATCACATAAAGTATTTCCACATGTCGTAGGGCAAGTTCCACAATCTTTTGGACAACTAGAACAACTCTCCCCAGAAGTGCATTTTGAATCACCACAAAAATATTGAGAACCACAACCACCACAATCACCAGGACATGATTGACATGTCTCCTGATTATTACATTTCAAATCTCCACAAAAATCAGTACAAAAACCACAATCATCTTTACAACTTGAACATGTTTCTCCATTATTGCATATAAAGTCTCCACAATAAGGGGGTCTTTCACATATTCCATTTTGACATATCATTCCATCAACGCATGGAAAATATCCAGCACCACAAGCACATCCTAATTCTGTTACACATGTTTGAGTAGTAGGTTGACAACTAGCACAAAAACCATATGAACCACACTCCTGACCTGATGAACTAGGATCACACCATGCATAAATTGCATTTCCTGTTAGTCCACTAGATTTTAAAAAAGGAATCTTGATTATTTTTATTATATTATCTTTTTCAATATTTAATAATATTCCAAAAACTAATAATGCCAATATTATAAAACTAATAACAATTACACTAAAAAATATTTTCTTCCCCTTTTTCATTATAAACATCACAAATAAGTAGTTTATATAATCTCATATTATGCAGGAGGTCCAGAATTACCTTCATAAGGGTCTCTCTTTTCAAACTCTTTTCGATAATCATTTGTGGTTTTAACTTTGGGGATCTGACCTTTTATTTCATCAACATAAGTTGGTTCTTTTATTATAAATTCATCAGTCAATTGATAAATTTTCCATTTTTCAGAACCAGGTATTAATACTTCTTGTGTTTTCTTGCTTACAAAAATAGTATCAGCCCCCCTTAATCTAAATCCAGTTTCTGTATTTGAAGAAATAAAATCAGGCTGGTCATTTTTTCCTATTTGAAGCTTTTTATATCCATTTTCATCTAGTTCAGGAAAATAAGAATACTTTCCATTATAAATATTATAATCTCCTGTTGCATGAATAAATGTTTTTATTTCAGGATTATTAGGATCAACACCTTCTTCATAGAATGCAACCAATAAACTTCCAGAATTTACACCAATATCTTTAAGAGCATATTCATATCTAGACTCCATTCCACCAACTTCAAATTTAAGATAAGTATCTGAAGAAATATCTGTAAAAAATAAATTCTCAGGATTTATCTTAAATGAAATAGGATTTTTATTTGAAACAACTGAAAAAGATACAGGCATTTTTACTGCCTTGTCCACATAATTTAATTCTAACATTCTTTCCTTCATTTCATTAATAATACCTTCAGAAATTTTTTTATGAAGTTCATCATCACTACCCACTCTCTCAAATTTAAACTCTACATAATCATTAAGTTTTTTTGAAAATACAGGTTTAGCGAGGGCATCAGGATCAGGTTTATCAGCAGGATCACCCCCATTTAAATTATCCATTAAAACATAAAACTTAGATTTAGGATTAAATTCAATTCCTTCCAGTGTTGCTTTTTCTTCTAAATATAATTGCCCTATGTTTTCAGAAAAAAATATTTTCCCATTATTTAATTTGATATTGCCAGGAAGATAAATACTTCCTTCTTTTGCCTGATATTCATAATTAAATCTTGCATCATCCTTTACGATTGCAATAGGCATTATAGTATTTTTAGGAACCCCTATTTTAAAATTATTATTTTTAAGTTCAATAGAAGTTCCTGATAAAACATCTAACTTTTTTTTATTAAATACAAAATTATTATCCTCTTTAAAATTTAACTTTGCCTCTTGCAACTGGCCATTTTTATCAAGTACTATAAAATTATCATTTCCTTTAAGATTTTCAATATCAAACTCTTTAACATTTCCCAGGTCATAGCCATATAGTCTGCTTGCTTCTGTTAGTTTTATCTTCAAGTTATTACCATCTTTTATAATAACTGCATTTTTTACGGATAAGTCTGAAAATGGGGGATTATTGCCAAAAAAATCATTTAAAGACCCAACAATATTGGAAAAATCTTTAACTTCAACTACTTGCCCATTTTCAATTTCTTTTGTTGGATCATATGGGATATTTGCATTTATAAGTGTTATAAACACAATTAAGACAATTGCTATTGCAATAATATTTAGGTATTTACCACTGAATTTCATGTGCGAATATAAACATAAGTGTTTCATTTTTTATTAATATAGTGTCATCAGTAATAATATATATTATGACATTATCCGGATTATTATTCAATTCAATTTCAAGATTATTTTTATTTGCAATATCTGACACACATTCTATGCAAAGAGTTTTTGGATGAAGCACCTGTTCTTTTGTTAATTGCATTGAAAGATTATAAATCAAGCCAAAACGTGTTTCAATTTCCATATCCTTAAAATTTTTTATAAAATAAGTTTTTTCTCCTTTTATTATGTTCATTGGAAATTCTACATTAAATATAATTCTATCTTCTTTTATCTTTGCAATTGGAGAAATTTCAGATGTTTTTATTGAAAAATCAGAAAAATAAATAAAATCTTTCAAACAAGAATCTAAATTCTTTTTTATATATAATGACATTTCAGATTCTATCTTCTCCTTTGTTGGTGCGATTGTCTTATTATCTTTAAAATAAAAAGGAATATTATTGCTTGTTTTTTCTTTTGGTAGATTATAATAGCCAGATTTTTGTGCTAGTTTGTCAATTGCATCTTCTGCAGTTCTAATAATACAATCTTTTGTAAAATCATAAACAGGACCTATTTCAGGATTATTTTCCTGTGTTCCAAAAGATTCTTGTTTCAATATAACAAAAGCTCCAATTGCAACAACAATAATAACTGCAATTACAACAAAAATACTAATTTGTGAGCGATTCACCTTTTTCATATAAGTCTAACAATGGATTAATATTAAAACATATCTATTCCCCTTATTAATCTTCATCTTTAGCAGTTACAACAAATTCAGGTTGGTCTGCCCTAACACTTACCCTGGGTAAATACTTATAAGAATCCCTTTTATCATATCCATTTCTTTTCTCCATATAATTCAAAAGCATTTCATTGAATCTATCAAAGCCTCTAAAAGGTAGGATTATAGCTGCATACAAATCCATTTGTCCATGTCTTTTAAATTCCTTTTTATTTCTTGGAAGTAATTCTCCATATTCAGGATGTTCTTGCATAAATTCATAGGCTTGTTCTAAAGTGTACTCTAATTTCCATTTTTCTAATATTTTTCTAAATTTTGGAAAACTTTCATCAAATTCATAGGCTCTTTCAAGAGTCTGATCTAAAGTCAATCTTACAACATGTCCTTCTATTATTTTTCTAAATTTTGGAAAACTTCCATCATTTTCATAAATAGCAGTAACAAGGGATTTGTATCCTAATTCATTAAGCCTTCTTGAACTTTGAAGACTATCAACGCCATCTTTTTCCATTGCTTCTTTTGCTTTAGCAACCCTATAATCTAAATCTTTCCAACATCCTCTTTCAGCAAAAACCGGTTTAACTCCAAGCAATTTTCTAAATTCTACAAATCCCAAGGTTTCTTCAATACTTGCTTCAAGAGCGCCTTGACCATCAGCAATCATTATTCTTTTTGGTGGAAGAGTTTTATAACCCTTTTCCGCCATATATGCAATTACTCTTTGTTTAATCTTTTCAACATTATTTCCATCTCCATATTTAATCTTTGGATTTGTCTCTTCCAAATCTATTCTTAATTCATTAAATCCATAATGTCTATGGATTGCATTAATCAAATCATATCTTCCAAACTCCCTAAGCTGATTTGAAGAAGGTGCAATTGTTAGAGTATTTTCTATCATAAATTCTACTACTGCAGCACGAACAGTTTCCCTATCTTTCCAATGTCCCTTTGGTTTAGGATTTTTTTGACTTTTAGTTTTAGGCATTTTAACTAAAACATAGAATACGGTTTTTTAAAGATTTGGATATGGTGAAGAAATAAACAAAAGCCTAAATATTAAACTCTTCCAACTTTCCATTTTTTACAATATAAAACTTTTGTTCTTTTGTAATTCCACCATTGCCATCAAAAGTTAAACTTCCAGATGCACCGTCATAATCCTTTAGTGTATGAAGATATTTTTGTATCTCAGTAGGATCTGTAGATTTTGTTTCTTTCATTGCTTTAGCAAGCCACATCATTGAGTCATAGGAGGTATCTGCAGGAAAACCAGGAGTTTTTCCATATTCTTTTTCAAATTTATTTGAAAATTCTTCAATTGGAGTAAATGAACTAATTGAAATAGCATTTTCAAATGCACCAGCAGCATTATCTATATCCTTCTGATTTAATAGAACCGTAAAAAAGTTTGCATCATTACCATACTCCCTTAGTTTTTTAGCAACAATATTCATTGTAAAATAATTAGTAAATACAACTGCATCAGGTTTTGCATTGTTTATCTTTGCTATTTCAGTCAAAAAATCTTTATTTGAATCATCAACAATAATATAAGATACAATTTCACCATTACGTTCAATTATACCTTCACGAACTCCTTCTGCCTGTTCATTGCACCAAGATTGAGTAGAGCCAATTATTGCAATCTTCCTATAACCAGATTCAACTATATAATCTCCAAATTTCCTACTATTGATATAATCTTCAGGCCACATATCAAATGTATAGTTACATTTTTCACTAGTAAATCCCTTTATTCCAATTGCAGGAGCAATTAAAATTGATTTATCAGAACAAGTAATTGGAGAAAGTGCCTGTCCTGCCGGAGAATATAGGGGCCCAATAATAAGGTCAATATCTCTTGATTTTAGGGATCTATAGGCACTTATAACTGTTTTAGAGTCATCAGAATTACTATCTTCAGCAACAAGTTCAACCTTTTTTCCATTTAATCCACCATTAGCATTAATTTCTTTTATAGCAATCTTAATTCCATTAATAGCATTATTCCCATCACTGCTAGCCTGTCCTGTCAAAGGAAAAATAGCTCCAACTTTGATTGTATCTTCTTTTACTACATTTCCAGTTAATTCATAGCTAATTAAGAAAGTCAAAGCTAGTATTATTAAAATTCCTCCAATAACCATTGTTTTAATTTTCATTTTAGTGTTACTTCCCAGTACTCCTAAAAATAACAATTATATGAATATTATTCCACCACTAGTGGTAGTGTTAATAGAAAGGTTTAAAATAATCAAAAATGTAATAATCCTATGGACATCAACCTAATAACTCTTGTAAAAGAAGCCGGTCTTACTGAAGGAGAAGCAAAAGTTTATCTTGCATTATTAAAAAAAGGAGAGTCTACAACAGGCCCAATAATTGAAGAATCAGGTGTTGCAAATTCAGTAATCTATAGAATTCTGGATAGTTTAATTGAAAAAGGTCTTGCTTCCTATATATTAAAAGATAAAACAAAATATTTTAGAGCAGCTGAACCAAACAAGATTTTAGAATATCTTGAAGAAAAAAAAGAAAAAATAGAAAGCAGTAAAGAGAACATAGAAAAAATGATTCCTAATCTTCTTGCCTTTGCATTAACAAAAGAAGAAACTTCTGTACAAGTCTATGAGGGGTTCAAAGGAGTTCAGACTTGTTTTGGTCATTATCTTTTGAAGTTAAAAAAATGTGAAGGATATAATTGCTGGGGAGTTTATCCATTTCAAGAAGATAAATATCATATGTACTGGCAAAGAGGCCATATTGAAAGAGGTAAACTAGGAATATTTGCAAGAATGCTTTTCAATAAAGGCACAGATCCAGAGATTCTAAGAAACAGAAATAGTTACAAGCTATGTGACTCAAGATACATGCCCTCAAACATAAAAACTCCAGCCTGGTTCATGACATACAAAGATACAACCTGTATTTTCCTTCATGTTCCAAATAAAAAAGCAGTTGCCGTAGAAATAATTAATCAAGATATTGCAGATTCATTTAAAGCATATTTTGAGGATATGTGGAAGCAGACTAAACCATTTAAATGATTATTCCATTACAACAAATTTCCCATTTTTAACAATTTTAAACACAGTGGGTTTTATTGTTGAACCATCTGCTTGTATTGTAATATTACCACTAACCCCCTCATAATTCTTCACATTATGAAGTTCTTTAGTCATACATTCCCTATCTCCATTGCATTTTTGATATGCAAAAACTTCTAGCCTAGTTGCATCATAGCTATTTGCAGCATTAATATCAGGCTCAGCCCCATATTTTTCTCTATATTTTTTATTAAAATCCTGTATAACTTTGGACTCTTCTTGAGTCTCAGATGAAGAAATAATAAATCCCTCAGCAGCATCTCCAGCAGCAGTTAATACATTAGGGTCCTGTGTATGAACATAACTTATTATTGGTGCTTTAATTCCCATTTCTCTTGCTTGTTTTAATAAATTTCCCATGTTTCCACCAAGGTTTATAGCAAGTATAACATCAGGATTACTTGCCTTGATTTTTGTAAGTTCTGTCCTAAAATCTGCAGCAGCAAGTTCATACATATTTTCAGATACAACTCTTCCACCAAGACTTTCAAAATGTTTTTTAAAATATTTATTATAATCCATTCCAAGATCAGTATTAAAATAAATAGTAGCAGCAGATCTAGCATGTAACCTATTTACAGAAAAATTTGCCATATCTTTTGTATCATCTTTTATTGCCTTATTAGTTGAAAATACATGTGGGTGATTAAGTAAAGCATCAGGGTTCACTGGAGTAGAAAATGCAATTATCTTTTCCTTTTCAAGAATAGGAACATTAGGAATAAGCCCAATAACACAGTATGAACCGCCTAAAACATCAATTTTATCTACACTAATAAGTTTATTTACTGCACTAACAGCATCTTTACTAGTGCACACATCCTCATAGTAGGTTATTATTTTAACATTTTCTTCTTTTTCAATATCTTCGCGAGCAAGTTCTATCCCATTCTTTATTCTGTTCCCAAGTGTAGAATATGTTCCAGTTAAAGGTACAATTGCCCCTATTCTTATTTCTTGTCTATTATCATTAATAACATTTCCAGTCATATTTTTAAAAAATAATAAACCTGCAACTATTATTGCAATTATTACCATTCCAATAATGATCTTTACTGAGTTTTTCATGAAAACTTTAATAAAAAAGTATTCATAAGAGTTTATGGTAATGCTATACCACCACATTTAAATACTAGCAATAATTACTAAAATTATGAATCTAGAAATATTAAGAAAGCTAGGGCTGTCTGATGGAGAAATAAAAGTATATAATGCACTCCTAGACATAGGAGTTTCTTCAATTAATAATATCCATGAAAAAGTGGGAATTGATAGAAGAAATATTTACGATATTTTAAATAAATTAATAGAAAGAGGACTTGTTTCTTATATTGAAGAAAACAATAAAAAAGTCTTTAAAATAACAAATCCTGAAAAGATTTTAAGTTATATTGAGGAAAAAAAGTCAAATCTTAATGAGATTAAACAAGAAATTTCAAAAGTAATTCCAGAAATTCAGCAAGTATATCAGTCAAAGAAGAATGATTTATTTGCAGAGATTTTCAAAGGGCCCGAAGGAGTGAAAGCAGTTTGGGATGATATGTTGAATTATGATGCAATATACTGGATAGGTTCAGGTATGTATGTTCCTGACAGATTTCCAGCCTATTGGAATGATTGGAATAAAAGAAGACTAAAGAAAAATGTTAAAAGTTATCATTTATTTAGATATGAAAAAAAAGAGGATTATATTAGCTTTCCTGTAAAAAATATGTGTACTGGAGCTAAATTTTTACCTAAAGAGTTTTCCGGCAATCCTACTGTTACAGCAATCTATGGGAATAAAGTTGCTCAGTTATTATTTGGAGAATATATGAATGTATTTGTAATAGAAAGCAAGGAACTTGCAGAGAACTACAAGAAATATCACAAATATCTTTGGGATAAGGTTGCTAAGGATTAATTTTCATAAGGAACAAACTCCCCATTCTTTATAATTTTTAATATAATAGAAAAATATTCTATGCTAATTTAATATACGTATACTATTATTTTCAATAATTTTCAAATAAGTTGATTTGGTAAAATAACGATCCCCACTTGGCTCAGCATAGCTTATAGTACCCTCAACGCCAGAGAAATTTTTCACTGACTTTAGAGAATTGAGAATTGTATCTTTGTCTTTATAGTCAACAACAGTATTTAGTATTTTTGCTAAATCATATCCATATCCTGCAGATGCAATTTGACTTGAACCTCTAAAAGTGGAAACATATTTATCCATAAACTCAATTGTAACTCCGGTATTAGCAAAAACAGCACCATTCATCAAACCTTGAGCCCCATCAATTTCACTTTGGCTTTCAAAAAAATCAGAACCAAAAGTTATAGGTAAACTAATACCTAATTCTTTTGATTGTTTGTAAAAGGTACTAATCTGTCCTGAAGTTAAAAAAACTCCTACCGCATCATATTTATCCTTTGATAATTTTGCTATAGATGTTTTAAAATCATTATCTTCAAAATTAAAATTATCTACCAAAACTATGCTTTCATCAGAATTCTTTGCTTTTTGTAGCTCATTAAGCAAGGAATTCAGGTACACAATATCAGTTTTTAATATTGCTATCTTTTTAACATTGTGAGCACGTAAATACTTCCAATCCTTTTCAATATAATCTTTTGGTTGATTAAAACCTCCACGGATTATATATGAACTTAGATCTGTTATTGGAGGTTCAGTAGTGATCGCAATAAAAGGTACAGTATCTTTTACTATTGGAGCAATAGCTTCTGAGGTAGGTGTTCCCCAATTTAATACTATATCGACCCCCTCTATTTGAATAAGTTTATTAAAAGCAGAAATTGCTTCTTTGCTATCCCATTTATTATCTTCAAATATGTAAGTAATATTTGGATTCCCATTCTCAGAATTTAATAATTCAATACCATTCTTGAATGCAATACCATATTCAGCCAATGGTCCTGTTAATGGGGCAATAACTCCAATTTTTATTGTATTTTCTTTCTTTTGATTATTATTTGTATAAATAAAACCAATTATAATTATTAAAACAACAATCCCAACAATTAACCAAACATTTCTCTTTTTCATAGATTTTAAAGGAAAGACTTATTTTTAAAGCTTTAGCAAGAAATCCGCCCCTTTCAAGGGGCGGATGAATTGCGTTGGTTCTATTACTTCTTGCTAAAAATATTTATTTCTAAATATCTTATT
>JAGVWZ010000044.1 GCA_018304045.1 Candidatus Pacearchaeota archaeon
GAATTTTGAGTTTTATAGTTTCTCTTCTAATTATTTCTCTCTTCAAATTTGTTCACCTCCCTTTTAAGGGAGTGTAACAAATGTTATGAACCTACACACCAATCTTTTGATAGTTAATCTTATAAACTTAATTTATTATATATAAACTAGGTATAAATGGGAGAATAAAGGGGTGAATAAATGGGCTATGATTATAATGAATCTGAATTAAATGAACAAAAAAAGGTTCTTGAAGGAAATATTAGTCTTGCATTAGATTCTTATGATGCTATATTTTCTGATTTTGATCCTAGGCCTTATTCTGAAAGATTGATTTCTGATGATTTTTTAATTGAATGTAGGAGGGCTGTTCATAATAGAAAAGGAGTTGAGCAATTAAGATTGCTAATTCCTAGCCATATGAGAAAACCTAATGATGAAATTCATATTAAGAAAAGATTAAAAGAGTATTTTAGAAAACATTTAATAGAGTCTAAAAGAGACATAACTTCTATAAGGAAGGCTGGTTTTTTGTGGTTCTTTTTGGGGTCTATATTACTAGTTATTAGCACATTGCTTTATGAATATAAAATTGCGGTTCAGGGAGCATTTAATTTTGTTTTTGATTTTTTATTTATAATTTCTCAGCCTGCTGGATGGTTTATATGCTGGGAAGGTCTTGATAAAATATTTGTTTCTGCTAATCCTAAACTTGAAGATTATAAGTTTTTTAAAAAAATGGAAAATGCAGAAGTGTATTTTTTAAATTATTGATTTATTATGGAGATTTGTGTCTTAGCTTCTGGTTCTTCTGGAAATTGTTTTTATATTGAAAAAAACAATAATGCTATTTTAATTGATGCTGGAATTTCTACAAAACAGATTGTAAACAGACTTTTTTCAATTGGAAAAAATCCTTTGAATGTAAAGGGAATTTTTATTACACATGAGCATTCTGATCATATAAAAGGTGCTGATGTTTTTGCAAGAAAGTTTAAGATTCCTATTTTTGCAACTGGAAAAACAATTGATAGCTGTAATCTTTGTTCTAATGAAGATTTTATAAACAAAATTAGAAATAATGAAACTGTTAATTTTTGTGGCATGGATATTGAATCTTTTTCAAAATCCCACAGAGCTGTTGATCCTGTTTCATTTAATATTTATGACAAAAAGAAAATATCAATTATGACTGATATTGGTTATGCATGTCAAAATGTTGTTGATAATGTAGGTAATTCTGATTTGCTTTGCTTAGAGTCTAATTATGATCCTGAAATGCTGAAGAATGGGGGTTATCCTCATTTTCTTAAGAAATGGATAGAGAGCGATATTGGACATTTAAGCAATGGAGATTCTGCAAAATGTGTTTTTGAAAATTCATCTTCTAAACTCAAGTATCTGGTTTTATCTCATTTGAGTAAAAATAATAATCATCCTGATGTTGCTATGAGGAGTTTTCAATTATTAAAAAAGAAAAATTCTTTTCCTAAAATCTTTGTTTCTGAAAGAGAAAGACCTACTGCTATTTTTAAGATTTGAAGAGGTTATTCTTTTTGACTAATATGCTTTATTAATGTGAAAATTTATATAGCTTTCTCATGCTCAGCTTCTCAATTTTGTTTAGTAATGCATATTAAACTATAGTAAATGAAATTAATTTTTGGACATTTTAATTTCATTTCCTAAATACCAAGGAAAAAATTTTGTCCAAAAATTTATTTCCGTTGGTATAAATAAATAAAATGAAATACTTATTTGTTTTTAACTCTAATGAGATTAAAGAAAATATTTTGGTTGTCTCCAAAATTGTTTATGGATTTTGGATGAGACAGAAATTTATTTTCTGTAGACTTGTCCTCCAAAATGACTTGTAAACCTATGCTTTTAGTAGTATAATTTAATCTATCCTAGAAAGTAGACAATTGCGAATAAAGATGCTAGAATTAATAGAATTATTAATTGTGTAATAGTGCTTCTTTTTAGGTTAGTATGCCCTTGTATTTTTGAATGGAATTTTAAAAACCTTGCAAATGCTTTATTTTTCTTTAATTTTGTTTTATAACCAAGACTTATAATGTCTGGAAGAATTCCCATAAATGCGCCTAAGGCCATTTTTTTGCTGTCAAATAATGTATAGAGGCTTAGGATCATTAATACTGCAAGAATATGATCTACTGTAACCCATGCTTTTGCAAATTTTGTTAGGGTTGCTTCTCCTGTTGTTTCAAATTTCTTTTTATCCCATTTTGGATCCCAGTGGGGGAACATATCAAATACAAAATGTAGGCTAAAACTGATTACCATTATTAGCAATATTGAGTTGAATTCTTCTCCTATTAAACTTCCTACAAGGGCATGAATTATAGCTAACATCTTAAAAGATCTTTTTGTAATCATAATAGCTAAAATTGGTTTAAATACCTTGCTTTTAAGTGTATTTTAAACATTAGAATTAATCAGTTTTATTATATGCTTTTAATTATATATATGCTTTAAAAGTAAGGAAGATTTTTTTAGATATAAAAATTGAGGTATTATTATACAAATGGGGTTATTTTCGATATTTAAACTGAGCAAAAGAGTATATTTCCCTGGATGTAATCTTTATTTTAAGAACAAAAGTCATTTAGAGACTTATTCTGATATATTGTACAAAATAGGGATAGATTTTAAGTTCGTTGAAAAGAAGATTTGTTGCGGTTTGCCTGCACTAGAACTGGGTTATGATAGTGAGGCTAGAAAGATTGCTAGAAGGAATTTTGAAATTTTTAAGGAAGAGAACATAGGTGAAATAATAACTAGTGATCCTGGTTGTTATAAGATGTTTTTAAAAGATTATCCTAATTTAGTTTTAGATTGGAATATTAAAGTTGAAAATTTTTGGAAATTGGTTTTAGAAAAATTAGAGTCTAAACCTGGTTTAATAAAAATTAAATCTTCGGAAGCTGTTACTTATCAAGATAATTGTTATTTAGGCAGACATCTTGGAATTTATGAAGAACCTAGAAAGATATTGGAGTTATTGGGTTATGAAATAAAGGAAATGTTTGATTCAAAAGAAGAGAGTATTTGCTGTGGAAGCTGTGGACAATTGTCTTTTACTAATATTGATATGGCAAATGAAATTGCTAGGGAAAGAATACTCCAGGCAAAAAGAATAGGTGTTAGTAAAATAATTACTAGTTCTATTGCAGATTATGAGTTATTGAAAAATAATTCAGAGGGTAAGATTGAAATTTGGGATTTATCTCATGCTATTGGTTATGCGCTTGGAATAAGAAGTAAAGAAGATGATTTTAAGAAAGAAGTAGAAGATGAAGAAATTTTAGATAAAATCCATAGGGATTTTGAAGATGAGGAGATAAATAAATTAGTTGGGGGGAGAGAGTAAATGGTTAGAAAAGAAATTGTTGCCTATAACACTGATGCATCAAGAATGATTGGGAAGGTTGAGAAAGTTGTTTTTCCTAAGAATGTTAAGGAAGTTAGTGAGATTGTTAGAATAACTAACTTAGATATTGTTCCTAGGGGGGCTGGAAGTGGATTTGAAGGTGGTTGTGTGCCAAATAGTTCTCTTGTTGTTGATATGACTAAAATGAATAAAATACTTAGTTTTAATCCTTCTAAAAGAATAATTGTGGTTGAAGCTGGAATTATTTTAAAAGAATTGAATGAAAAATTAAGGTCTAAGGGTTATGAGTTTCCTATTGATCCTTTAAATAAGGGAATCTCTAGTATTGGTGGAATGATTGCTACAAATGCTTCTGGAAAAAGAAGTATGAAATATGGCAGTATTCGGGATTGGATTGATGAAATAGAGTTTGTTAATGGCAAGGGAGAGATAATAAAAACTAGCAAAGCAGATTTAATGGATGTATGTGGAATGGAGGGAATTACTGGTATTGTTACTTCTGTTAAAATTAGAGTATTGCCTAAAATAAAAAGAAGTTTTTCTGTATTTCAAAGTGATAATTTGGAAGATGTTCTTCATGTTGGAAGAAGATTAAAATCTGAAAATGAGGTTTGTAGTATTATTTTACTTTCAAAACAAGTTTCTAAAATGATGGATTTTCCAGAGAAATATTATTTAATTGTTGAATTTGATTCTGAAAGAGGAAAGATAAAAGGGGAGGAGTATGAAACTCTATTGAAAAAAATAGAAAATTTATATTATACTCTTGGAATAAATGATTATTACACAAGTGAAGATCCTAAACTTTTTTTTGATAAAATAAAAGAATTTTTAGAAATGTTGGAAATGGAAAATGTTATTTATTTTAGTTATCTTGGAAGTGGAATAATACATCCGTTTTTTAAAGATAGTGAGGAGATTAAACATGGCAAAATAATTGGTTATATCAAGAGAATACAGGCAAAACTCGGTAAATATGGCTATGGTTTAAAGAGAAAAGATTTTTTAGAAAGTTTTGATGTTAAATTAATTCAAAGAGTTAAGCAGAGACATGATCCTTCTGCTAAATTAAATAGGGGGAAGTTAATTGATTTTTCTGCTGTTTATAATAAAAAACCAGAATCTAAGGAAAGAGTTAGGGCTGATGATAAAATCAAAGATAGTTTTATAGACAATTCAGATTTTGTTACATCTTCTCCTGAATTCTCTAATAAGACAATTTCCAAACTAGGTGACCAAATCAAGCAAATTGTCTATAAGGAAGAAAGACTAGAAATTAAACCGAATATAGGTGAGAAATTAAGTGCAAATATTTTATCTAGTGATGTGGAAAATAAGTCTCCTGAGGAAAAGATAAATGAATTAATTAAGGAAGCTGAAATAATAGAAAGTAGTGCTGATTATATTGAAGATAATTTTCCTGGCATTGATAATAGAAATCCATTTAGTGATAATAAAATAATTGAAAAGGGTATGGCAATGAATGGTCAGACTAGGCTTAATTTGATTGAGAAAAAAGAGGTTGAAGCTTATTCTAAGGAGATTCCTAGAGAAATTGCAAAAGAATCTTCATTACCTTTAAAGTCAAGATTAAATGTGGATTATGGCACAATTAAACATAATGTTGAAGCTAAACCAGAAGTTGTTAAAAAACCTGAAACCAGTCAGGAGGAAAGGGATTTGATAAACAAAATAATGGGCAATAGATTTGGAAATATAAATAAGGGAGAAGGTCAAAAATCTGAAGGGCTTGATGATAAAAAAAATGAGTGTTGAAACTGAAAATACAAAAAGGGAAATAAAAGAGATTATTGATAAATGTGTAAAATGTGGTTTGTGTAGGGAATTATGCCCTGTTCTAAAAGTTGTGAGGGAAGAAGGTTATAGCCCTAGGGGAAAGGTTGTTATGTTTGAGAATGATGTTTTTGAAAAAATTGTCTATGATTGTACTTTGTGCAAAGCTTGTGAAAAATCTTGTCCTGCAAATCTTAAATTATGCAGTGCTTTTATAAAAGCTAGGGAAATATTAGTAAAACAAAAAAGAGAACCTCATGAAGCAAGGGATATAATGAAAAATATTGAGAAAACTGGAAATCCTTATGGTGTTAAGGAAGAAACAGATTAAAATTGTTTTAGTTTTATTAATATCCTAATTTGTTTAAATGTTCATAGATTCACATTTTTTAAGAATTATAATGTTTGGATAATTGGGTACTTTAGAAGAGTATTTTAATTAGCTTTATCAAAAAGAGGATTTCCAAATTGATCTATTAATTTTTCTAATGGAATGTTCAATTGAAAATAATAATCTCTTGAGACTTTTATTCCAATATTATCTTTGATACTTATTTGAGGTAAGCTGAAGTCTCTATTTTCTTTTGGTAACCTACCTTTATAATAAGTGATCCAACAGGGAGGGTCACTAGATATTGTATGTGAAACAAAACCTAAATGTTCAGTTTCATCCACTCTTTTTTTAATGGGAATTTCGAAGTATTCAAAATCTAGATATAATGGAGTTATTAATGCGTATTTCATAACTCCCCTAGTTAGTATAGATAGTCTTGGAAAAACTAAAGTTCCTTTTGGAATTCTTCTACCTATTGCCCTTATGTCCATTGGACAATTTCCTAAAACTACTTCAATTCTATTTCTGTTATAAAAAGTTAATCTTGGATGTTCCTGAATTTTAATTGGATTTTTCATATTAATAAATCAGAACTCTTTTTGTAGATTATATTTATTCTTTCATTTCAATCTTAATTGTAACATCTCTAGGAATGTATAATCTCATTATTGAGTGAAGTACTCTATCATCAGAAGGAAGATCAATTATTCTAGAATGTATTCTCATTTCAAAATTATCAAAAGTAGCTGTTCCATTTCCGCAAGGTGATTTTCTTGTTGTTATTCTAAGTTTTTTTGTTGGAAGAGGAATAGGTCCTGAAATTGCAACTCCAGATTTGCTTGCTATTTCTCTTATTTGATCGCAGATTTTATTTAATTCTTCAATCTTCATGCTTTTTAGTTTGATTCTTACTTTTGACATTTTTTTATGAGACAAGTTAGTTTGATTTATTGTCTTCCTAACTTACCTTGTTATTTAAGATAAAATATTATTAAATAAGTATGTTTTTAAAGCTTGCTATTTGGAACTTTATGTGTTATCCCATAATTATTTCCTAACGACAAATTAGACACATTCTTTTTTTTCATATTAAATACACTCTTCCCTTCTTTTTCTTTCTTTCGTAAGCCT
>JAGVWZ010000028.1 GCA_018304045.1 Candidatus Pacearchaeota archaeon
CTACCCAAGAAATACATGTCTGACAACACTCTTTTCATCACTATCGTCGTAGTTTAGCTATTATTTAAGCTTTTTTGGTCCGTAAATGCTATAATCACCTAATTTTTTAATGGATAATCTTGTAGTGGCTGCTAAAGCTAATCATGAGATTTGGTATGCTGGACAAAAGCCAAAACTTTCTCATCCTGATCAATATGCATTTAGAGGAGATATTCCAACTGGAAAGACACTTGAATTAGTTGCTCTTCAGGGAGTTGGATATGATTCTTTAGAAGCAGAATCAAGGCCATTTGCTCGCACGACATCACGACAAGTTGAAGCAGGGCAATTTGACTATACTTTTTCAGGGAATGAAAGTCATGTAATGGTTTCTGACCTTTCTTTAAGATCAGCACGACAATTAGGAATTCCTACAACAGCTAGACCTGAGGACAAAGTGTTTAATTGTAATTTTAGAGAATATTCAGGTCTTTCTCAAATGACTAAATTTAGCAATGAACTTGCAGCACTTTCTGTTCCAAAATCAATTAGCAGTTATTTTGGAGGAATTCATGGAAAAATTAATTATTCTGAAAGAGATGTTCTTGGATTTTTAACTAAAGCTCTTGATGATTTGAGCTCTCCTGAAATGGTTCATATACTTCATGGTAATCATCTTGCGTGGGCAACATTAGGTTATATTAGGGGAAATGGCAATACACAGGGAGATATTAGGGCTGAATTTTATGGGCAAAATTCAGATGATTGGTTTTCTAAAGATTTAGGAACAGTTCTTCCAATGATTTTTTTTGCTTTAGCAACACTTGGAAAAGATCCTGTAGAAGCATTTAAAAAATTAGACCTGGAAATATATGGTGCTGAAAAAGCTGTAGAATACATGAAACAATTTTTACCAAAATAATGTTTTGCTTTAAGATTTTTAGCTATATTTTAATCCAATCAATTTCATAGAATAGCACATCATTTTCTGAATCAACTATTGCAAGAAGAAGCTTTTTTGCTGTTGAATGAGCAATTCTTGTTTTTGAAATAAGCTCATGGAGATTAAGTTTTTCAGATTGTTTTACTGGAAAAACAAGCCATTTAGCATGGTTTGCTATTTGGTCATAGACCCTAAATTCTGCTCCGAATTTAGAGCCTGTTTTAACTATATGGTTTTTTCTTAGAGCTTTAAAAACTTGATATTTTACTAGGAATTCTTTATGTTTTTTTGAGAATTCTCTTATTATTTTTTCTTCTGACAAAGATTTATTTTTAATTATTTCTGCCTGGTTTGTTTCAAATAAATAAAAAGCTTCAAATTCAGAATAATTTACTTTATTGTTTGATTTTTCCCCTAGGTTTTTTGAGTCCTGGATTGAAAATGCTTTTTGGCTTGAGGAAAAGATTCTGCCTTTTGATATGTGTATTGGAAATTTATTGTTCATGAATAGAAATATGATTTATTATATATAAATGCTTTTAAATAAGTCTTGCTAAAAAAATTTATGAAATCTAGTGATTTAGGGGAGTTTCTTAGGAAACAAACTGGAATGGAATTGGTTTCCCAAGGAGATGGTTTAGAAAGTCCTAGAACTGAAATAGTTATTCAGAGGGTTCCAAGTTCTGCTACTGATAAAATAATAAGCCATATATCGGATTTTTACAAACAACAAGGATATGTCAGGGATGATAAATTATCGGGGGAAGGAAGTCTTTTTTATAAAAAACCAGGACACACAAAAGCAGTTGTTTTTTCTTATGATAATACTATAGAACAAGTTTTTATTACTTCACTTAGTATCCGAGGGAAAGTTGCGAATTTAAATCCTGAAGTAGATATTTAAGGGTTTTGATGTATATTATTGATTGTAGATATTCTTTTAAATGAATATTTTTATTTATTAATATGACTGATTTAAGTTATAAGTGTAGAGTTGAGGGATGTGATAGAGTGACTCCTCCTAGGAATGTTGTTCTAAGGTTTTTAGAGCATGGTTCTGTAGATACTATTGAAGGAGTAAACTGTCCTTATAGAACTCTTGATAAAAAGTGTAATGATCCTTCAAATTCCACTGGTTCTTGTATGTATATAGCACCTAGTTTTTAGATTGGTTTATGCTCTGTCCGGAATTAAATCTCATAACTTCGAATATTCTAAAAAATCACTTATTTTTCTTTATCCTCCTCATTAATTAGGGAGGAGTAAATAAAAATAAGACAATAATAGATTAACTTTTATTAAAAATAAAGGACTCCGGACAGAGGATTAGTTTAGAAGTTTTTATATAGGGTTTTTATATAATTATTATATGGTAGATATTAATTTTAACAATACACGGAATCAAAAAGATTCCGGTCCGGTAAAAATCGTAGATTTTTCCCGAATTGAAAAGAAATGGCAGGAAAAATGGGAAAAGAAAAAATGCTTTGAAGTAGATGTTAATTCAAAAAAGAAAAAGTATTATGTTCTTGAAATGTATCCTTATCCTTCTGCTAGTTTTTTACATATGGGCCATGTCAGAAATTATACTATTGGAGATGTTTATGCTAGGTATAAGAGAATGAATGGTTTTAATGTGCTTTATCCAATGGGATTTGATTCTTTTGGACTTCCTGCTGAGACTGCTGCAAAAAAGGAAGGAATACACCCAAAAAAATATGCAGAAGCATCAATTGTCAAAATTACAGAATATTTGAAAGCACTTGGGAATAGTTATGATTGGAGCAAGGTTATTGCTAGTCATGAACCTGATTATTATCACTGGAACCAGTTTTTTTTCTTGAAATTATTTGAAAAAGGACTTGCGTATAGAAAAAAAGCTCCTGTAAATTGGTGTGAAAAATGCCAGTCTGTTCTTGCTAATGAAGAATCTGAAGGTGGAAAATGTTGGAGATGCCAGAGTGAGGTTGTGACAAAAGAACTAGAGCAATGGTTTTTCAAAATCACAGATTATGCAGATAGACTGATAGATGATCTTTCTAAAATTGATTGGCCTGAAAGAATTAAAGTCATGCAAAAAAATTGGATTGGAAAAAGTTATGGAACTGAAATTGATTTTACTATAAATAATGAAAAATGGCCAATATTCACAACTCGTCCTGATACAATTTATGGAGTTACATTTATGGTTATAAGTGCACAACATCCAAGATTAATGGAACTGGTGACAAAAGAACAAAAAAAAGAAGTAGAATTGTTACTTAAAAAAATAAAATCAAAAAATGAAAAAGAAATAGAAGAACTAGAAAAAGAAGGGGCTTTTACTGGAAGTTATGCAATTAATCCTATTAATAATCAGAAAATTCCTGTTTATTGTGGAAACTTTGTTGTTGCTGATTATGGTTGTGGAATGGTAATGGCTGTACCAGCTCATGACGAGAGAGACTATCAATTTGCTAAAAAATATAAGATTCTAATTAAAGTTGTTATTAATCCAGATACCTATGAATTTAATGCTGAAAAAATGAGTAGAGCTTATACTGCTGATGGGAGACTTGTTAATTCTGAGAAGTTTAATGGTTGGAGCAATAGGGAAGCAATTGATGCAATTACAGAACATCTTTCTAAGAAAAAGTTAGGTAAGAAAACTGTTAATTTTAAATTAAGAGATTGGCTTGTATCTAGACAAAGATATTGGGGGACCCCTATTCCAATTATTTATTGTGATAAATGTGGAACGGTTCCTGTAGCTGAAAAAAATTTACCGGTTTTACTTCCTGAAAAAGTGGATTTTAAAGTCAGTGGAAATCCGCTTGCTACAATTCCTGAATTTTTAAATGCTAAATGTCCAAAATGTGGTAAAATTGGAAGAAGAGAGACAGATACTATGGGGGGATTTGTTGACAGTTCTTGGTATTTTTTAAGATTTTGCGATAATAAAAACAAAAATAAACCTTTTAATCAAGATAGCGTAAATTATTGGATGCCTGTTGATCAGTATATTGGTGGTGCAGAACATGCTGTAATGCATTTAATGTATGCAAGGTTTTTTATTAAAGCATTAAAAGACATGGGGTATGTAAAATTTGACGAACCTTTTATGAAATTGTTTAATCAAGGTATTGTATATAAGAATGGAGCTAAAATGAGCAAAAGTAAAGGTAATGTAGTGTTTCAAACTGATATTTCAAATAAATATGGAATTGATACTGCGAGATTATTTTTAATGGTAGTTTCTTCTCCTGATAAACAAATGGAATGGAGTGACCAAGGGGTTGAGGGTAGCTTTAGAATTATAAACAGATTAATCAGGTTAAGTGAAAAAACAACTAAAGAATCAGATCCAAGACAAGATAGTAAAATAAATATCACTATAAAAAAAGTAAATGAGTCTATTGAAAAATTTGAATATCCTAAGGCAATAATTTCAATAGTTGAATGTATTGATTCTTTTTCTGAAGGGATTTCAAGGAAAAATTTTGAAATAATACTAAAATTAATATCATTATTTACTCCGCATATGTGTGAAGAATTATGGAGCAAACTTGGAAATAAGGATTTTATCAGTTTATCGGATTGGCCGGTTTGTGATGAAAAGAAAATTGATTCTAAGTTTGAAGAAATGGAGAGGAATCTTGAAAAAGCAGTTGGAGATATTATAAATGTGTTAAGGATAATAAAAGATAAGACTGGGAAAGATGGGGAAAAAGTTTATGTTTATGTAGTGCCTTTTGAAGTCAATAATTATAATACTGACTTATTACAGAAGAGATTAGGGAAGGAAGTTCATGTTTTTGCTGTTAATGATAAAAATAAGTATGATCCTGAAGGGAAAGCAGGCAAAGCAAAACCTGGAAAACCTGGAATTTTTGTAGAGTGATTAACTAGAAGCTTCTAATGAAAAAGTTTTTTCACTACTTGGGTGAGAAGGAGCATAGGCTTTTACTTTTAAATCAGGGTCATGTTGAAGAAGGTTTTCTATTCTTGCTGCATTTTCAAGACCAGTTACATAAATTTCCAATGGTTTATTATTTCTTCCATACCAATCACATTCTCTTGTCATTAAAAAATCACTTGCTTTAACTCTTCCTTGAATTAATCCAAGGTCATAGGTTAGAGGAATTCTTAGAAGATGTTCTACTGGAAGATTTCCACTTAATGCAAATCTTGCTACTCCTGCTTCATTAGGATTTGCTTCTCTATACATGTCTTCCATAGTTCTCATAACTTGCCATGGTTCTTGTGTTAAATATATTTCTATTTTATCTTTTCTAACTCCTCTTTCTTGATATTCTGTTCTTATTGCTGTAACAAGTCCTGCATTTACTAAGTCATCTATTCTCATTCCTGCAACTAATAAACTTCTTTTTCTATTTTCAGAATAATTATTTTCATCTGGCCAGGTTATTGCAGGATTTGATCCACTATCTCTTCCAAAAGAAAATTTAGTTAAAAATGGAAGAAGTTGTCTAGGAAAACCATTCCATTCTCCTACAGGAGTTGTATAACTTAATCCTGCTTCTAGTGTTTGTGGCTTTACATCTAATGGAGAATAAGCACCTATTTTTGCAAGTGCTTGGTGAAATCCTGTAGAGGTTGTGAATAATAACTGAAATCCTGGGTTTAGTGCAAAGGTAAATTCATATCCTGCATTTGTTAGATCCATCCCTGTTAGTTTAAATGGTGCATTATCATTAATTCTAGGAGTTTTAAATTCAGTTCCATAAGAATCTCTTGGAAAAGTTAGTGTTGCTCTATCTCCTTCAAAAACAACTCCTGTTTGATGAGGTATATTCTTTACAAGAAATTGGCAAAGTGCTGCTGATATTTTTCTTTCTTTTGGACATTGTTGTTTAAAGGTCATTTTATTCTTAATACTGTTTCATTTTTAAATAAATTTGCTAAATAAAATATACTTTAAAGAATTATGGTTGGGCAGGAAAATTAATATAGAAACTCACTAATATACCCCAAATAAAAATTTATATAGTGTTCTTTGTTATATATTTTAGAATGGAGGTGTTAAATGGACTATAGTATAACACAAATATTAGCTTTGATTTTTATAGTTATTGCTTCTATAAAATTATTAGTTATTCTAATAAAACCTAGTGCTTGGTTAAAAATTGTAAAAAAAGTTTGGAAAAATTCCACTCATGTTATGATTGTTTGCCTTGTATTTGTAGCATTAGTTCTGTACTTGCTGATTCTTGATGGAATAACAATTATTCAGATTTTTGCAGTAATGGTTTTTGTTAGTTTGCTTGCAGGAGTGGGTATTGCAATGTATTCTGATTCTATTGTTAATCTTGCACAAAGATTACTTAGGGACAGACATATTGTTAAGAAATCTTGGCTTTTCATATTGATATGGGTATTTTTAATTCTTTGGGGATTAAAAGAACTATTCATGTAATTTTTTATTTTTTATTTTTTATTT
>JAGVWZ010000017.1 GCA_018304045.1 Candidatus Pacearchaeota archaeon
AATTAAAAGAGAGGTTACTCTTGCAAAATCAAGAATAGATTTTTTAATAAATAACAGAGATTATCTTGAAGTAAAAATGCCATTAAAGGACATAAACTCAGATAATCATCCAAAATATAAAGAAAATACAAATAAATTCAATAGTTTTGATAGAATAATAAAACATTTTAAAGATGTATCCAATTCAATTTCAAAAGATTCACGAGTAATATTTCTTCTATGCTTTATCTTCAAGCACCAATATTTTCACCACCAATAGATAATCCAAAAGAAAAAATAATAAAAGCAGCTAAAAAAGCAAAGGAAAAAGGATTGGAAAATTGGCAAATTAATTTAAAAATTAATAAACAAGGAATAGAACTTCTAGATTATTTTAAACTTAATTTATTTTAAAGATTGTAAATATTCTAATAAGTCTACACCTCCACCGGATTTATCAAAAGTAATTAAACCTCTTCTTCGCCCATTATCCAAAATTATATCATCTGCTGAAAATATAATATAACTAGAATCAGGACAGTCTTCCTTTAATGCATCAATCAATTCAAAACATTTTCCACAAAGTCCGTCTAATTGAATAACTGCTGGATGATTACTTCTAGCAAATGTCATGGAATCATTCGGATCTGCAACAGTGACTTCATAACCAAGTCGCTTTATTCTTACTCTTAATAATGCAACATCAGAAAAACAATCTTCAATAATTAAGTATTTCATATTAAAATAAAATTTAAAGATTTAATAGTAAGGTATCTAAAAAGGATGTTTCCTCTGAAACATTGCATGTGAAACATAGCTTGCAACCTTATCATATTTATCAGCTAATTCAGGATTTCCAGGAACTAAAATAACCTGAGCACTTTCATGATAATGATTTACAGCACTTCTTTTCCTTGCACCAAATCTAAGATCACGAACAGCATTTTGTAAAACAGATTCAAGTGAAGCAATTTGATTAATATCTAGGTAATGCAAAGTAAAATCTCTTAGATCTGAAATAATTTCTTGAGGATTCATTTCAACCCTTTGTTTAGCATAACTTTTTAATGTTTCAAAATATTTTAAAGCAGCTTCTCTACATTCTTCAATTGTTAATTCTTTTTTATTAGTACTCATTTTATCTTAATATTTCAATTGATTTTTGCTTTTTAAGATTTATCAATCTCCAAACCATAGTAATGTCACACTACTAACAAATGACAAATATCATAAATGAAAAAATATTTTAAAAAATAGATTATACTCTCGACAACCGCAATGTATTTAAACTTCAAACACATAGAATAATTATGAAAATAAACAGGAATAGTGTTGCAGCGAGAACGCATTCGACTAAATGGAACTATAAACCAGTTTGTTTTTTTAAATCTAATATTTTTCTGGATTAAGTGCGATTAATTTTTTATTGCGCTTGAATCCGAATTTTTTATAATGTTAAAACACTTCAACACCCAACCTGAACCGCAAATTTTATGCGATGTTTGCAGCGAAGCAGTTTCTAATCCAATCTGCCCATCCTGCCTTACAAATGAAATAGAAGCCTGGGCAACACTATACCCTGACTTAATAAAAAATCTAATTCCAAGATTACGTCAATATCTTAATCAAGCAGATGATAGAATAGTCTTTGAAGCAACTCTTTGTTTAAAATGCAATGAAACAAGAGGAATTGTTTGTCCTTATTGCTTCACAGAATTTGTATTCAATGAACTTAAAAGAATGAAAGTAAATAAAATAATACTCAAAGAATTCCTTGAATTTTTCAATTTTGATTTTGATCATAATGGATATTCAAATGAAGAAAAATTAGGAGTTATTTGAAATAAGAAGAAAGAAAACTTAGGGGTTTTCTAAAAGAAATAGGAGGGAAAGGCTCAATGCAACTAACCCACACCAAGGCGTTGAAGAGCCCCCTTCATAATATAAACATAAAATATAAGGAGAAAAACAATAAACAATCAGTAATAAATAATAAAGAAAATGGGTATTATGAAATCTAACAAACTAAGATGTATATCTAACTTATCTTACACACATTACTAATAATAAATCTCGGAGAAAACAAGTAATGGTAATGGAACATTTAAGACAGTATAGCAAAAAACAATTAGAATCAAAATCCACAAGTGAATTAGAGTGGCATTACATGGATGCCTATAAAATAGCCCATAGTTCTGGAATGATTGAAAATGACTCAAGATTAAAAATGATAACTGGAATATTATTTGGAAGAAATGAATTAAGAGAAAAGTTAATTATTAAATGCCAAATCAAGCAAAGATTAGAAGAAGCAGTACGAAGAGAAGGATATGAAGAAGCAGCCACCTTTAGAGATATGTTAAAACATTATGAACAACACATCATGGGCTAATATATTAAAAATTGAATTAATATAAATCAAAAAATAACAATATGATAGGAATATGTCCACACTGTAAAATAAAACTAAAAGAAAAACCATTTTCAAATAGATTGACAAATGAAATCTTAGTAGTAATGAGTTACAGGCAAAAAATAGAATCCAAATCTAATTTAAAAGATTTAAAGGACCTAGGCTACTGTGAAGTATGCAATGCAACTTTAGATGACTTGAAAGAACAGAATATTATAGCATAAAAATTAAAGATGCTTTTTGCTTCTTTTTTATACACAATTAACTCTTAAAATGTGAATAATACATTTAAAATAAATATTACCATTAATTATCAGTGTAATTAAATACCTCACCTCCCCAAGTTTTATTAATCCCCAATCTATTGTTTTTTAATGGGAATATTTGATTTTTTTAGAAAAAAACCACAGGAACAATCAAAAATTGAATTTGCAAACCTAGAATCATTTATATCAGGAAAAAATAAGGAATTTTCAAAAAATTCAGAACTTATACTAGAGCAAATAAAACAAAGAACATATTCCTTAATATCTAATCTAAATCAAGATAAAATAACATTAGAAAACATAAGCATAGAACATAAAAAAGCAGAAGATAAACTAAAGCAAATAGTCATAGACAATCTTAAGAAATATATTATAAATCTTAATAATCTAACTGAAAAATTAAAAACTATTGATTATTCAGAATATACAAAAACAACAGAACATATCAATTTTACATTGAATGATTTTAAAAAAAGATCCATGATGCACTATGAAAAAGCAACAATTCTCATTGGAGATGAGCTAGGAAAAGTTAATGATTCCATATCTGATTTTTCAAAAGATGTGAATAATATAATCAAGGAAAACCAAGAAAAAATAAAATACCATAAAAACATAAATGAAATTGAGAAAGAATATAATTCATTTAAATCCACAGATTTATTGATAAAAGATAGTGAGAATCAAATATCTGAAATAAAAAATAGAATATCCTCAAAAGAAAAGGAAATAAATGAATATGAAAATACAATCTCAAAAATAAAAAAATCAAAAGTATTCAATGAAGAATTAAAAGAAAAAGGAAATATTTATCAATTAAAAATAGAGAATGATAATGATATAAATGAATTAAAATCAAAGATTGATTTTAAAAAATTATCACAACTATTTCATTCAGATAATAAAAAAATGAATACAATCAATGAACTAAGAGAGCATTTTAAAGAAAATATACTTCAAAATAAAGAAAAAATAGAATCGTTGCTTAGAGAATCAGACACAAAGGTTCAAGACTATGAATCTTCAATTAAAAAGATAGAATCAAACATATTAACAATAAAAAAGAAAGAAGAATCATTAATAACAAAATCATCAGATGAAATAAAAGATTTAGAGAATAAAATGCATAGAAATAAAAACGAAATATCCTACTTAAATCAAGATATTGAAAAAGAAGAAAAAAAGAAAATACGCTTCAATGAATTAAAAAAATCAACAATAGACAAAATAAAGGCAATTCTAATAAGTATGAATATTGAATTAGTGCAATAGAAGAAGAATAGTTAATATCATTTATAGGTAGCACATAGATCAATTAGTTATGCAAAACTTATAACACAATTTATAAAAAACTTAAATTAGTATTAGCAAAAATTTATTTGAAAAATATTCTCATGAATGGATAACTTAAAGATATTTAATCTCCATAGTATTGCCTTGTATCTCTTCTAAATCGTCATGTAACATTATTAATAAGGGAATGAATCTATTTCTTCCTAGCCTTCTTAACTTTTCTTTTTTCAACAGTTATCTTTTGAGATTCTGGAGAAACAATTATAAAATCCTGTTCTTCATAATAATCAGTTGCTTCAGATAATCTATCAATTATATTTTTCTTTTTTACCTTAGATTCAATAACAGATTTAGAAGATTGTTTATTATCACTAACAACACCCATATCCATGTTCTTAAAATAAGTTAAAAGTAACAACAAAACAGTCATCATTATAACAGACATTATTCCAACTACAACAAATAATAAATGATTATTTCCTTCATCTGGAGAAAGTACAACTTCTTGATTTCCAGGATTTATTTTTATTGTCTCAAGACTTTTCTGAGCATTAATCTGATTTTTACAAGCCCCTAATGTTAATTCTTTTTCAAATAAAACATTGTAACCATCAATACCAACTTTTATTGTATAATTGCCTTCCTTTGCATCTTCAGGAACAGTTAAGGTAATTGTTTTTTCAGATGGATCTTCATTATATTCCCCAACTCTGAAAGAATCACTTAATTGACTCCATGCAAATTCAGCATTTTCAACTCTTACTTTAACATACTGAGCATATTTTCCAAAGTTTTCCAATGTTGCCTTAATATCAACAGAATCACCACAAATAACACCCTCAATTGGTTCTATTTCAACACTTTGTATCACTAAATTAGAATCTTTTCTTTCTACATTTAATTTTTGATAAGTGTCATTATAGAACTTGCTATGATTGTCATCCTTTCCAATAGCTCTTACAAATAAGTAATATTCATCACTATCCCTAAGATTCTCTTCAAGATTAAAAGTTATATTCAATTTTTTATTAGAGCCATCATTTATATCAGCATCTTCACTTGTTTTCCAGATTACTTTTTGTTTTGTTAAATCATATACATAAAATTGTATATCAAAGCTCATATCATCTCCTTTTGAATTTGCAATTTTCAATACAGAAGTTACATTATCTCCAAAATAAAGTTTATCATCATTGGTTGGACTTTCAATTGTTATTTTTATTTTATCTGTAGAATTTTCAGTAGTAATATTTTTCACATTATTGAATTGAGGAGGTTTTGCAGTACATGCTACAGAACAGCAACTAGCAGAATCATAAACCCCTAATATTTGGCCTTTGCATGTTTGATTTTCATTGCATATATATCCCTTTATCTCACTGCAACTAAATTCATTAATATTTCCAACATTAATATTCCAACTACGATTAACTTCATATTCTCCATCACTAACACTAACTGAAAGAATATAATTTCCTTTTGTTTTATTAAAATAATAACTTGCATTAGTTCCAACAATTTCATTGCCAATTTTCCAAGTTACATTAACCTGGCTGTCAGGATCATAGTTCAATACCATAAACCGATTTTCAATTCCAGACAATAATTTTACTGAATTTTCCTTAGGATAATAATCTTTTATAACAGGTGCATCATTTACATTTTCCATATTAAATTCAAGTACAGCTTCTCTATGAGAACCTCTAATATCCACAACATTTATTGTGCATAATCCCTTTCCAACCTGGTCTTTTTCAGAAATATATTTTAAAATATTTCCTTGAATTGTGCAATTGATTCTTGAATTACTTACAACTAAAAATGAAAAACTATCATTCTCAACATCTGTAGCATTTAATTCACATTCATAGGCAGTATCTTCCTTGATATTTAAAATACAGTTTATTGGAGCAAATACAGGAGCCTCATTGATGTCATTAACATTTATTCTTAGTGGATTAGAATAAATTGTAAACTCATCATCACTAGCTGAAAAAACAACAGTTTCTGTTCCAAAAAAACCATCTTCAGGATAAAAACTAACTTTTCCATTATTTATTCCAATATCAATAAAATAATTTCCAGTAACTTCAAAAGATAAATTACTATCAATGTCTAAAAAATAATCTCTTAAATCAATGAAATTTGTAAGATTACTTCCTTCATCAAATGAAACAGTATTTATATCTCCATTAAATACAGGAGCATCATTGATAGGATTAATTTTCACAAAAGTTTTATTCATTTCAGTAACTCCAATTCCATCACTTGCATTGAAAACAATCCATTCTTCACCAAAATAATCATCAGCACTTGAAACAACAACAACCCCGTTTTGAATTGAATCTAATTTTAAATTTGAACTTAGATTTGCTAATCTAAATGTAATATTATCTCCATCTTCATCATAACAATAATCATTTAAATCAAATTGAACAGCTTCATCCTCATTTGTTTCAATCAATGGAACATTACTGCATATTGGTTTTCTGTTTGTTTTTACAATTTCTATATTAACCAATTGAGAAACATTCAATAATCCATCACTAACAATAACATTAAATGAATAATTGCCCATATCAGAGTATTCTGTTTGCCATGAAAAAATATTCCTATTAACCAAATCCTGTTCAAAATTTCCATAGTCAACAAAATAAGTAATATTATCATTTTCAGAATCACTAGCACTTATATTTAAAATAATTTTATTAGTTTCCATGGCTTTTATATCATTTATTTTTTCTAATATAGGTGCATCATTTCTACAATTTTTAAACAGATTACTTGAACCAGCATTAAAACTAGTATCATTATCATCACAATCAGTTCCAGTCAATTCAGTTTCCTTTGCACATTGTAAAGAATAATTTTGTATTACATATCCTATCTTGCAATAACCATCTTCATCAGAATCTCCAATATCATAACCCCTACATGTTTGATCTATTCCATCATAAGGTATTTCAATTCCATTTGGATTTACATTAGTATTATTATCATTGCAATCATTATTATTAACAGAATATCCCAAATGCAAGTTAAATCCAGAGCAAACCTCAAGTTGATTTCCAATTCCAAATCCATCTTTATCACTGTCTAAATAACCAAGAACTAACCTCCAAATATTTGCATCAGAATCATTGCAATCAGTTCCAGAATTAGAATAACCTGCAGGCAAAGAATTTCCAGAACAAACCTGAGTTATATTTCCAGAACCTCTTCCATCTTTATCATTATCAGCATATCCATTCAAATAACTCCAAACATTTGTATTTGTATCATTGCAATCTCCACCAGACATTGAATATCCAGCAGGTAAATTACTACCAGAACAAACCTGCGAAAGATTTCCAGTTCCAATTCCATCCCTGTCACTGTCTAAATAACCAGGAAGATTTCTATATAGATTAGCATCACTATCATTGCAATCTCCACTAATTGTAGAATAACCATTTGTTAGATTGTCTCCTGAACAAACCTGTAGCAATGAACCAGTACCCTTTCCATCCCTATCATTATCAACATAACCTGAAAAATTCTGATATTTCAAAGCATCATTATCATTGCAATCTCCACCAATTGTAGAATATCCTGCAGGCAATGAAGTTCCAGAACAAACTTGCAATAATGAGCCTCCACCCTTTCCATCCCTATCATTATCAACATAACCAGGCAAATTTCTAAATTTCAAAGCATCATTATCATTGCAGTCATTGTCAGAATAATATCCATCATTATCATTGTCAACTCCAAGTCTTGTCCAGTTCAAAGAATTTTTAAATAATTTTTTTGTATCTCCACTCCAATAATCAATTGAGTAAAATCCAAAAAAGACTTTTCTTATATTATTTGAATTTGAATATGCAATAATAGGATAAGTTCCTGTTGCACCTGTTGTTCTTGCAACACTTGTTATCCCAGCAGGATAAACATGTAGATAATATTCTGGTTTAGCAGTTGTATAAGCATCAAAATTAATAGTAGTGAATCCCTGTGTAAATGGAGTTCCTATTTGATCTAATTTAGCAGAAAATATTTGGCTGCTTCCAGCAATAACAGTTCCACTTGTCCAAACCAAAGGAGCATAATCCCTATGTATAAAAATTAAATTTTTAGAATTCAATGGCAAATAATTCTTATTAGTTATACTATCCTGAATTAAAAGAATAGCATAATTTGAAAAATTTGCACCATGAATATTAGCATCAAGAATTACATCATAACTATAATTCATTTCATTTAAAATACTTATAATCTGAGGATTTTGAGCTGTTTTTACAACATAGGCAACATCCTTAGCTAAAACATTGTTTACTAAAAAAATCATTAATATAATTACTGAAAAAGCTAATATGAATTTATTCATTTCTTAGCCCTCTTTTTTGATTTAATTATATTTCCCTTCCTCCCTTTATCACTTTCTTTTTTATTTTCTTCTTTTACATCACTATTATTTTCTTCTTTTTCTTTTTTTCCTGCTTTTGAATAATATACAATCAAAACAACAAAAAATATTAATAATATTATTCCTGTTATTGACAATAATAAAACCAAAGGACCTATTGGTTTTATAGTATTTTCTCCAGTATTATCTGTATTATCAGTATTATCTAAACTATCATTGGTATCAGGACTAATTGACTCATTATCCTTTAAAACCATCACAACAACATTAGAACTTAATGCAACTCCTTTTCCTTCTGTAAAAGAAGTGAATTTAACATTAATCTTATTTTCAAAAGCACCTTCTTTAGTTATTTTAATTGTAAACCTAGCATCTTTTTCTTCTCCAGGTTCTAATGTAAAATTACTATCTAAAATTTTTATATCTTTTACAAGATCTCCTGATGCAAAAATTTCTATTTTAACTGATTCATTATTTACATTTTTTACAAGAATTGATTTTTCAATAGTATCTCCAACCTGCGCTCTTAAAATCATTCTTGCATTTCCAATGCTTGCAGTGACAGCGAGAACATTTCCCATTAATACTACTACAATTATTACAAAAATTCCAATCATACATGATTTTGTAGATGGTTTTAGACCAGTTTTCATGTATTACTCGAAAGTAATACCTTTTTTAAACATTATTAATTTTGAAACATGACTTTTCAATAATAAAGAAAGTATTATAGATATCACTAAGAATATTAAAAATTAGTACATGTAAGGAGTAAATCTACCAATTAAACGAACAATCTTTGCACAAATCAGCAACAGCCCAACCTACAAGATGATTACAAGATCTTCCATCTGCATTATATAAGAATAAATCAGCCTGCAATCTTCCACAAAATTCATTATTATATTGTGTTACAGGTATTTCAATAATCTTTGATTGTTTAGGTGCAAGTATGGTAGTTACCATGCCAAGTCTTTTACAGTTTTGTTGAAGTGTTTCAGGATCATCTCTTTCTCCATTAAATTGTTTATCAGGATAATATTCTAAACAAACTCCAGAAGGAGTTCCAGCATGACTAGGACATCTGCAAGCATAGGCTTCATAGGTTATTGTATTAAAATCATCATGATCATCATTAGTAAGCATAACTTTGTAAACATAAGTCGCATTAGCATCAATTGTCGTACCAATAGAATGTGCTTCAATATCACATTGTTCATTATCCTGCACAAGTGCTTGAGCACATATATGAAGATTAATACATTTTCCATTTAAATTACATCCATATCCATTTTGACATCCACCACAACTTACTGTTCCACCACATCCATCACTCCAACTACCGCATTGTTTTTCTAATTGAGAACATGTTTTTGGAACACAACTATCAATGCATTGTCCATTAGTACAAACTTGATTTTGTGTACATGTCTGATTTAACATGTCTGTAGTTGAATTTGAACAATAACTACTTGCTGTTCCAGGATTATTGCATGTGAAAGTTAAATATTTTTGGAAAACATTATTATTTTGACAGAATAATCCATTAATCCAGCTATTTGTTCCACAATCTGAATTAATAGTACATGTTATATTTGTAATGCATTGTCCATTTGTACATCCATAAGCACAAGTTTGAACAAGTGTTTCTTCAACATGACTGCTGCTTACACAAGCATTATTTGAACATCCTTTGTCATAGCAAATTTTTGATTTGTAAACATCACTTCCCTTGCAATAATTTTCACCATAATTATCACAATAATTTTCACCACAATTATTAATCATTTGCTGAGTTGCATTTACAACACAATAACTATTTGTTGTTCCGGGATTCAAACATTTAGCAATCTGATAATTCTTGAAAACATCATTAAGCATGCAATATTCGCTTCCAAAAAATCCAGTAAATCCACAATCATTGTCATTGACACAATTTACAAGAACATTAGAACAATAGCTTTGAGGTGTTGCAGGATTATTACATGTATCAATAGTATAAACATTATTATCATTACAATCTGCATTTGTTGAACAATTTATATTAACATTAATACATTGACCATTGCTGCATTGTTGATTAGCCAAACAATCTTGTTTTAATTGTAATTGAGTTGAATTACTGCAAGAACTTAATGCAGTGCCAGGATTATTACAAGCAAAAGTTATATAATTTTGGAAAACATCATTATTTTGGCAAACAAGATTACCAATCCAACCATTTGTTCCACAATTATCATTACTCCAACATACAATATTATTACATTGACCATTTTCACATACTTGTCCATTAGCACATTCTTGTTTTAATACATCACTTAAACCATTTGAACATGAACTTAATACAGTGCCAGGATTATTGCAAGTATAAGTTCTGTATTTATCATAAACATCATTATCTTTACAAAATAATTGATTCAAGAAACCATTTGTTCCACATTGACTATCTAAATTGCATATAACATCAAGACATTGTCCATTTGTGCATACTTGTCCTGCAGCACAATTTCCATTATTCTCATCAATCAAGCCATCACAATCATCATCAATACCATTGCATATTTCAACTGCATTAGGATGTACATTTGGATTATTATCATTGCAATCAAAAGGTTTTCCATCATCACCAGGAGTTCCAGGATTGCAAGTGTCATAAGTATCTTGATCATTATCAACACAATTATTTTGATTACATACACCATTACTACATCCATAGCTACAAGTTTGTTTTAATTGAGCAACAATATTGTTAGTACAACTTGACTGAGAAGTGCCAGGATTATTGCAAGTATAAGTTTTATAATTTTGGAAAACATTATTATTCTGACAGAATAATCCGTCAATCCAACCATCTACACCACATTGTGAATTTGAACTGCATGCTATTGGATTATGCTGGCAAGCACTTTGTTGTGTTCCAGGATTTAAGCAAACATCCTGAGTATTTGCATTATTGTCATTACAATCACTATTACTACTACAAGCAATATTTATGCAAACTCCACTTGAACATATTTGCCCTGATCCACATGTTTGTTTTAATTGAGGATTTAATGAACTTGAACAAGAACTACTAGTTGTTCCAGGACTATTGCATGTATAAGTTATGAAATTTTGATAAGCATTTCCATATTGGCAGAATAAATCTCCAACAAATCCATTTGTTCCACATTGTGAATTTGTATTGCAATTTATAGCAGTATGCCCACAATAACTAGAAGTTGTTCCAGGATTCAAACATTGATCAAAAGTCATTGGATTATTATCATTGCAATCAAAATCATTATTACAAACAATATTTACACATTGCCCATTATTGCATGATTGGCCCTGTCCGCAATTCTGTTTTAATTGAGGATCTGTTGAGCTTGAACAATAGCTATTAGTTGTTCCAGGGCTATTACATGTATAAGTTCTGTAATTTTGGAAAAGTCCATTATTACTGCAGAATAAATCTCCAACAAATCCATTTGTTCCACATTGTGAATTTGAACTGCAAGTTATAAAATTATATTGACAAGAACTTGAAGGAGTTCCAGGATTTAGGCAAACATCTTGGGTATTTGCATTATTGTCATTGCAGTCTGAATTTGATTTGCATTTTACATTAACACATTGCCCATTTGAACATCCATAATTGCATACTTCAACAATTTCTTCTTCAAGTGAATTAGTTTCCACACACTGGCCATTTGCACATCCATTATTCTTGCAAGTTCTTAAATGATAAATATTTCCATTCTTGCAATAATTTCCTTGCCATTTATCACAATAACTATCTCCACAACCATTTAATAGATTTGAATTTACAAACACAGAACAATAACTATTGCTTGTTCCAGGATTAATACATTGAGATTTTTGGAAATTCTTGAAAACACTGCTTCCTACACAGAATTCACTTCCAAAATATCCAGTTATTCCACAATCAGCATTTGCATTGCAATTTATAGCAGTATGACTGCAATAAGCAGATTGTGTTCCCTGATTATTACATTGATCTTTTGTTAATGTATTTCCATCATCACAATCAATATCATTATTGCATGAAACTTCTTTGCATTGTCCTTTGAAACAAACACCAGCACATTTTTGAATGAATTTTGAACTAATAGACGACATACAATTGCTTAATGCAGTTCCAGGATTAGCACAAGAGAATTGCTGGTAATCTTGATAAACATCATTACCAGTACAATATTTATTTCCAATAAATTTGTCAATACCACAACTTAAATTATTAAAGCAAGATAAACATTCACCACCAACGCATTGGAATTCACAATATTCTGATAATATTGGCATTTTAGTGTTTGTACAAGTACTCTGGCTTGTTCCAGGATTATTACAAGTGTATGTAACAAAATCTTCAAAAGAATTTTGATTCATACAATATTTATTTCCATTAAACCCATTTATTCCGCAATCAAGATTTTTAGAACAATGTATCACTTTATGTTCACAAGAACTTTGAGGTGTTCCAGGATTCAAACATTTATCCTCTGTATTTGAATTATTATCATTGCATTGAGCATCATTATAGCAAGTTATATTAACACATTCATTATTAAAACATTTATCAGCGCAATCCTCTATCATTTTATTTTCAGTAGAATTAGAACAACTGCTTATTCCAGTTCCAGGATTATTACATTTGAATGTTATATATTTATCAAACAAATTATCACTTTGACAGAATAATTGATTTAAGAAACCATTTTGACCACATTCACCATCAGAATTACAATTTACATTAAGACATTGGCCATTTGTGCAAACCTGACTGCCAGCGCATTGCTGTATTAATTGAGGAGAATTAACACTTGTACAGGTTGAATTAGAAGTTCCAGGATTATTACATGTGAAAACACTTGAATTTTGATAAACACTGTTACCAATACAATATTTATCATTTATCCCATCTATTCCACAATCAAGATTTTTTTTACATAATATTACTTTATGTTCGCAGGAACTATTTATTGTTCCAGGCAACAAGCATTTATCTTCTGTATTATTATTGCTATCATCACATTGAGAATCATTGCTACAGATTATATTAAAGCATTGTCCACCACTACACAATTGATTTGAACTACAATTTGTTTTTACTAAATTAGAAGTTGTATTTGAACAAGAACTTAAAGAAGTTCCAGGATTATTGCATGTAAAAGTTAAATACTTTTGGAAAACATTATTGTTTTGACAGAATAATCCATCAACCCAGCCATCTACACCACAATCAGAATTATTATAGCATTTAACACATGCTCCATTAGAACATCCAACATCACATTCAGTTATTTTATTTGCAACAACATTTGCTAAGCATTTAGATTGAATAGTGCAATTGTTTAAACAACTATAGTCAGTTGTATTTTGATAAACACCTTTTCCAATACAATATTTACTTGAATTAGTAGTAGCTGGACAATCAGAATTATTAGAACATACACTTCCAACAAAATTCAAGCAGTTCAAGAACATTTTTTTTGCATCTTCAGTCCAATAATCACTTTCAACAATTCCAAAAAAACAAATATTTCCATTAGTTAATTTACCATTCACAAGATGGGTTCCTTTTTTAGAATAACTAATAACATCACCAAGATCATAGCTATTTCCACTGTAGGTTCCTGCAATTTGAGTCATTTCAGAAGATTTATCATTCTTTCCAAGATAATAATAAGGTATTCCAACACTATTATAATCATAAACACCTTGAGTATAAACTTGTATAATAGAACCATTTTGTTTAACACTCATTGGTTCTGATCTTGCAAGATTTGAAATTCCCTCATTATCTGTCAGGCCCCAAACATAACCATGGTAATAATTAGTTATCACAGTTGGATATTTTCCAATTGGAATCATAGAAGGATTTGTAAATCTTTCATCACCAACAAAAATAAATTTGTATTTTGAAAGATTAGTGCTTGCAACCTTGGATTCCTGTATCAGGTCAATACTTAGATTAAGCTGGTTCAATAAAACTTTTACATTATTGTCAATCTTAAAATTCTTATTGTAAATATAAGCAACATCTGCTGCAGAAATCATGGGTATAAGAAAAATACTTAAGAATACCCAAGCTAAAATAAGCTTATTCAGAGCAACAACCTTTTTTCTCATAAGAAAATCTTATTTACAAATCTTATATAAAAGTATCTTACTACTCAACAACGCAAAAAAATATTTACCTAACAAAATAGATTTTTGTTTTATATAAAACAAATTAATAGCTATAAAATAGAACTGTTTCTCAAATATGTAATTGAAAAATATATAAGAAAAGTATATATCCATCTTTTCACGACGAGAAAATAAAAAATATAACTAATCAGTAATGTCTAATGACAATAAATGCAAATCATTATAGATTAATAACTTAACATGCATAACAAACTAATTTTACAAATATTAATAATGTATTACTAATCTAATCTGCATGACTAACTCCTCTTGCAAATATTAATAACATTATTTATTTAATCAGTAATATCTAATAACAATGATAATAAATCCTAAGAATAAAATAAGTGTCCAATCTAGCAAACATTAACAATATTGTCTACATAACAAACTAATTTTACAAACATTAACAATACATTATAAAAAATAAGAAAAAAATAAGAAAAAATTAAGGGTCAACTCTGATATTTTTTATCATTCCATAATCTTCATTTCCAGCAAGATCTTTTGCTATTATTTCTATATCATGGAATCCAGGACAGAAATTTCTATATGCATTGCATCTTGAATTAACATTAAGCTTAGTGCATAATACTCCTTCTTTAACTCCATTTGAATTACATGAACTATAATCTTTGTATATTACTTCCTTTATGTTTTTTTCATCAATATCAATTGAAAAACTGACTTTTGATCCACGAACAGAATGATCAATATTTTCTATTACTGGTTTAATAGTATCAACAATCAATCTTTCTTTTTTAGAATCAACTGAATTTCCAGCATTGTCAGTTAATTTAAACCACATTTCAATTGGTTGGTTTTGACATTGCTCTAAATCAATATCTGAAAAAACACAGGTTTCTTTTTTACCAGAATCACAATCTTCCCTCAATATTCCATGGATTTCACATCCGAATTCATAAAGCAGTTCTACACTCTTTAAATCAGTTTCAGCATATGTAACACTAATATCCTTCCCATTAGTATATTTTGTTTTTAATGCAGACATATTTGTCTTTAAAACTTTTGGAAGAGTTGTATCAACAAAAAATCTTACCTCATCAGAAAAAGTAATATCTCCATCTTCAACAAATTTCACCCAAAAAACATTCTCACCTTCCTTGGCTTTTATTAAACTTCTGCATTCAGTTGTATCTTTGCACAACACAGTTCCACCTTCCTGAGAATTAGAAGTTCTAGTTAAATAAAAACTTCCCAAATCATCTGAATTAACATATAATGGAACAAGTCTGGAATTATACATATCATCCAATGGACTTGCTATGCTAATGTCAGCATATGTCAAAGGAATTATCACTAAGACCAATGCGTATAAAACAACAGCTACCAACAATATTTTTTTTATCACCACTTTTTTATCACCCCCTTACAATCATGTAATTTACATTTATGTAATAAACATTAATGTAATTGCAACATGTAATAACAAGAATAACATATTTTTCTATATAAATCTAATTTACCACTTAAATCAGATAAAAAAATAAAAATAAATTAAAAGAAAAAAATTAAAAAACAGTAAAGTTTAGCATAGTCTTATTTATATTTCCAGCTTTGTCACTTACTGTAATGTTAAGTTTATGGTCTCCATTACAAAACTTTTTTACATTAACGCAAATTCCTTGCCGAATCTCACTGCATAAAATACCAGAAGTTACATTAACTTCACAAGTACTTTCATCTAAATAAGATATCTCATCAAAATTCCTTTCCTGAATTTCAAAAACAAATCTAACTCTGCTTAATCCCTGTGGATTTGCAGAAGAACTGATTATTTTCGGATGAGTTAGATCAACTTCTACAATTTTCTTGCTTGAAGAAATTGTATTTGCCTTATCTGAAATATCATACCAGAAACTAATAGGATAACCATCAAATCCTGACAGATTAAGACTGTTAGTAAAATCACAAACTACCCCAGTTCCATTAAAACATTCAGTCTTGCTTTTAGAAATATTTTTAATATTCTTTAATCTTCCATAATAAAGAATTATGTTTTCTAAATCACTCTCACTATAGTTTATCAAAAATTTAGAATTATTAGAAATAATTTTATCCAATTTGTAAAAACTATTGATTTTTGGTTTTGCACTATCAATTGAAATATTAACCTCTTTTTTAGCACTATTACCATAAACATCAGAAAACCTAAAGACTAGAACATTAGGCCCATCATTAAATCTTATATTATTAACACATTCTTTTGCTTTATTGCACATTTTAATACTAGCAAAAGGATTTTCATCATAACTATAAGAAAAATCTCCCTTAAGACTAGAATTATCAGTAGTAATATTAAACATCAATCTAGTTGAGTTAAAAACTTTTGATGTATTTGGACTATTAATCTTTATATCTAATGAAAAAATAAAGGTCAGATTTAGTAATACTAAAACAAACAACATAAAAAATATCTTTTTCATTATATTACCCCCTTTCAGCTTTTATATCAAGTATATCCCAATATACTATATCAAAAAACAGCTTTTCCTATATAAACATTGTTTACCACTCAAGTCAAATGAAAAATAAGAAAAAACTATTAATCACCAAATCCTTCGGATTTGTACCCACACATAATGCTTCAGGAATTTTTAATTCCTGATAGTGCTCAGAAATCCATAAAAGATTTCTGACATGTGGGTTTGTAAGTGATTTGGGGAGAACCAGAAAAAATCCAAGTAACTTAAGACCACTACATAAATGTAGTGGATTTTTTATGTGTATTAATAAAGTAATTTATTATAGGCAATTCAAAAAAAAATAATGTACCTATTCCCTATAAAATTAATAATAACAAAAACTAGCAAGCACCCTGATTAAAATTAACATCCATATATTCAATCTGAACATTCTTACCAATAACATCCAAACTTCCGGTTCTTTTATCAAGAAGAAGCACTGATTTTTCTTCTATTTCAGACCCAAGTCCAATTTTATATTTTCCAGAAACAGAAACAGCAGTATGATTAACATCTCTTTCTATAGGTCGGTCTATAACAGTGAACTTATAGCTGAAAGTTGTTCTTCCTTTTTGCCCAGTAATATAACCTGTACCAGGTCTTGCTCCTTTTTGAGGTATATAAAAATTTATCTTATTAATTTCACCAAAATTAGTTCCACCAACCTCTGCATCGCCATTCTTTGCCCTTATTGAACAATATTTTGTTTGATTATCATATCCAGGAAACAAAACATTCAATGTTTTGCCAGCAATAGAATTCAATGCACTGTTTCCAGACATTACAACCAAAGAAGTTTTGTATAAACCCGCAAAATTAACACTAGTGTTATAGGTTATATTATATTTTAAATCACTATTATTTCCATAATAACCAGACAAACAATCATTTTCATAACCACTATATAACAAACAATTAGAAATCTTTTGTATGATAATTCCATTGCAACCTTCAATTATTTCACCGTTTGGTTTGAATTTACAGATTATATCCAAAGGACCCATTAGTTTTAATTGAATTGATGTAATATTTGCTCTGTCCTGCGGTTCAATTTGGATTGAAGCAGTAAAATTTACTATTTCTCCTTTATTAACATTTTCATCTGAAATATTAAAGCTCAAAATATATGCTTGAGCAGGAGCAGAAATTAGTAATGCAATTAGAACACCGAGGGTGATAATCAATGCGAAAATCTTTGTAACGTTCCTCTTTTGGATCATTTTTTGTACCTATTTTTTATACACTTTTATTCTTTTTTAATTAATAGAAACATGACTTCTATATAAATTCGATTTATTAATCAATAGTAGTAAAAGAAAAAATAAGAAAAAAATAATTTTTAATAACTATCACTATTAAATATTAACACAAGTATTATAAACTCACCTCTGAAATTTTTTCACAAAATCTAAAAAAAATTTTATAAAATCAAATCACCCAAATCTTGCCCTAACAGGATTATTTTCTTTCCAACCAAGCATTCTTGCAGATTCCAATGGCTGTTGAGTTAAAAAATTTCCAGAATAATACCATTCTTTCCTTCTTCTAGAAACAACATCAGCAGCAGGCTTAAAATGAAGTATTCTCACAGGAGCTGCAGTAGAAACATAACTCTCTGGAAATTTCATTCCCTCATAGCAATCAAGTCCAAACTCCTCATCTTTAACATATTCTGCACCATCAACATCAAAAAGCCTCGGATTTAAACCACACTCATCATTATAGCAACTACCATCTGCATAAAAAGTCTTGAACTCAAAATTAAATCCATTAACAGGATTTGCTCTAACAAATCTTCTTAATACATCAAAACTTTCATGTTCAATTAACTCATCTGCATCAAGTACAAGTGCTCTTCTAGTCCTAACCTGTGAAAGTGCAAAATTTCTAGTTTGAGAAAATCCATTGAATTTATAATCATAAATCCTCAAATGTGCATATTCTCTTTGAAGTCTTTTAAGAATCTTCAAAGTTCTATCAATACTTCCAGTATCAACAACAACAGCCCCAAGAACATGAGGTAATGTAGCTCTTAACCATTTCTCAATCCCACCTGCAGAATTATGCTCCTCATCTCTTACAATAGAGCAGAGAGTTGCATTAGGAATTACAGCATCTTGTTTTGCCATTAAAATTCTTAGAGAAATTCATTTAAATAATTAGTGTATCGATACATTATCTATTAACCTATCCAACTAAAGTAATATATTTTAATCTTGCCTTACACTAAAAACTAAACAAACTCTTAGAAATCTCATAAATGAGATTTAAAATACTTTTACAGATACCAATTTTACAGCTGAATCAATTAAATCCCAGCACCATCAAGAAAAAAAGGATTTCCAAGTTCATAGCAATGTTCTGCAAATTTTTGGCTTGGCAAAACAATCAGATTGCCCCTATATGTAATTGGAATTACAAAGCCTTCTCTTTCAGCAGTATGAACTCCATAAACATAGCCCTCTCCTTTTCCAGAGCTATTTTTAATTTTTCCTAAAAATCTACTAAGCCTTCTTAATCCAAAAAATCTAAATAAACTTCTAGAATCTATTTCAGGCTGCCATATGCCCCCTGGAATAATAAGTGAACTTTCCACACTTTTAATCAATATATCTCTTAAAACCTGTTCAGCAACATCATCTCCAATACTTCCTTGATAAAACCCCATCAAATCATCCAAATGTCCATCCAATATGTGTTCTTTTCTTCCATTAACAACAGTATCAAAAGGATAAACTTGATTTAATCTATAGAGATAAGAATCCATGTATATTCCACCAACAAATCTAGAATTCTGTCCTGCCAACTCTATTGGAATTTTCTCAAATGTATACGCAGTCTTTGTTGCCATTGTATCACTAACCTCTAAACACTATCCCCTTAGCAAATTATTAATAATAAATTATAAAAGAACACTTATAAATATTTATCTAACAGGATTATATCTTATATTATTCAACTGTCTTCTTCTTCCAATAATCCTTCTTCTTCTACCAATTCTTTTTATAAGAATAGCCAATAATATAAGTATCAAAAGAACAATTATTAATACCATTAATATAAAAGCAATTATAACAAGTTCTTTGTTGCTAAGATTATTAAGATTACCCATCAAAATTCTACCTGAAACTTCAGAACTTTCTTCTCCAGCAGTATTTCTTCCAAGTTTCAATGTTTCATAGGATGAAACAAGTCTTAATCCATTTGTTTTGTTAGATTCAATGCATATTCTTTCTTCAGCAGGTCTTGATTCAAAATAACAATTTGGAAGCAATTCACAGATTCTTGTTTGTTTTCCATCAATACAATCACTCCATGCACTGCATGTCCAACCATTCAAGCAAACTTTTCCAAGTGTTTGAACTCCATCTGGTTCATAGCCATCACTTGAACCTGCATTGATTGTAACTGTTTCCCCTGTTTGAGAATAAGTAGTGTTTCCAATATAAGCTGTTATTTTTGTTTGATAATCTCCTGTTTCATAATTCATGGTATCAAGAGTTATTCTATAGCTTAATGTTCCAACAGTATATCCTGTTCCAGTTCCATACCCATAGCCATATCCATAACCACTAGATTGTGAAGAATTAATAAAAGGACTTATTGTCATACCATTGCATCCACTTAATATAATTCCATCAACACTAAACTCACAGGTTTTATTTGATTTACCTGTTAATTGAAGAACTAACTTAGTAATTGGAAGGTTTTCATTTGCATTTATATCAATTGAAACATCAAAAATAACCTTTTGTCCTTTTTCAACATTATTGTTTTTAACATCAAAATTTAATACAAAAGCCTTAGCAGGAACAGAAGCTATTAATAAAAACAATACCAATGCAGACATTGCAATTGCTAATACTTTTCCATACTTTTTAAATGAACTCATGCCATATACAAAAATAAACCCTTTTTAAATATTTCTATATTATTACCACTATTAAATTACACCTAAAACATAACCTTTATAAGTATATAATCAAATGCTTAATTAACACAAGCATATTAATTAATGCATCAATAAGATAAACATCTTATAAATGTTATCAATATCACAAGCATAAATTAAAAGCATACAAACTTAAGCTAGTAACAAAAACCAATAATAAGATATCAACAATGTACAATAATAAAGAAAGTAAGCAAATAGGCTAACAATCTATCACCTAGATACATTATCAATATACAAAAACAAATAACAAAATGAAAACACAAGAAAAACAAACAAACGAGCATTCAAGCCTAATAAAAGCAGGATTAATATTCTTTATATTCGCTGCAATAACTTCAATTTTTAATTATCTCTATCATGTTTCAATGATAAGAATGCTTGGACCAGAAGACTATGGGGTTCTAGGAAGTCTTTTTGCCATAATCTATCTTGTTACATTTTCATCAAATCCAATAAATCTAGTCATCTCAAAAACAATAGCCCAATTTCATTTAAAAGACAAGGAAAAAATAAAATATATTTATTACAATACTCTTAAAAAATTGATTTTCATTGGATTAATAGCCCTATTAATCTACATTCTTCTTAGTCCATTAATAGCATCCTATATGAACATAGAAGATATTTCAGGAGTAATATTAGTAGGAGTTATTGCCTATTTCTCACTTCTTGCAGTATTATTGACAGGAACATTAAATGGAATGCAAAAATTCCTATGGCAAAATTCAGCAGGATTTATATCAACATTCCTAAAATTCAGTTTAGCAGTATTCTTTGTCTGGCTTGGATTTAAAGTAAATGGAGCATTGACAGCAATAATAATAGGAATTCTTATTAGCATGTATGTATCCTATATTCCAATAAAAAAAGAACTAAAAAAAATAAGGAAAAAAGTAATTGATCTAAAACCAATATATGCCTATGGAATACCGGTTTTTATTTCCTCAATACTATTCATATTAATTATAACAATAGATCAAATATTAGTAAAACATTTCTTTTCATCTGCTGATGCTGGAATATATGCAGCAGCAGGAATGATAGCAAAAATAGTCTGGTTTGGCTCCTCATTTTTAATAGGCCCTTTGTTTCCAAAAGTTGTTGCATTAAAATCTAAGAACAAAGATACATCAAAATTATTAACAAAATCCCTTGTCTATGTTTCAGTACTAGTTACTCTTGGTTGCATAATTCTGTTCATAGCACCGAGTTTTTTAGTAAGAGTATTATCAGGCCATCTGTATGATAGTGCAATTCCATTATTAGGATTATTTGGAGTATCATTGGGAATATTCTCTATTCTCCAAATATTCATGACCTATAACCTTGCAGTTGAGAAATTTAAATTCATCTACATATTTGCCCTAGGAATATTAATCGAAGTAGTTGGAATTTACCTGTTCCATTCAAGTCTAATGGATGTAGTAAAAATAGTTCTAATCACAAACATCTTCCTCATAATAGCATTAATTCTTTTTAATAAAAAAGAAATTCTCGGAAAAAACAGCTTTTTTAGTTTCTAAGAGAATAATTTAAATAAACTTATAACATTACTATATAATGAAATTTGAAATAGATGTGAGTGGGTATGATTTATTTAATGATACATATGTTATTTGTATAGCCCGAGAAGATGGAGAAGTTATAAAAGGTTTTAAGTTTAATAAGGATTTAGTTGATTCATTAATTTCTAATTGGAAAAATAATAAGTATCGCTATGAATATAATCAATTTGAAACAAAAAAAGGAATATTCAAAGTTAGAATTTACTCAATAATATTATATTATCTATTTAAATCAATAGAAAAACCAGATTTTCTCTCTTTAACAATCTGTAGAGATTTCAAGGGAAGAACAAATGAAATATCTCAAAACCTTAAACATTTTTTAGAAATAAATCTAGAAATAAAAATTGGGAAACCACTCTTCCAAAGATTATCAAATTCATCTCATGCCCATATTTATGCTAATATGATGAGGAGAGATACTAAGAATCAACTTAAAACTTATGTATCGATTACTTTAGAAGATATAGAAAAATTTCTTAAAAAAAGAAAATAATGTACACCAAGGGGTCGTTAGACCGCAAATACCCATTCAATCCCCCCAATCAGCATTGGACGAATTTCCTGGCGTTTGATGTATTAAATATAATCACTTATTATTTATAAAGATTTCTATTCAAGTTTTTTTAAATTTTTCAGCTAATTTTGGGTTTCAAACATAAACAACATAACCTTCTTTATCATAGGCAATTTTATTGATTCCCTCAAGATACTCCATTATAACTTGGAATGTTTGCCACATTACTTTCTTTGGAAGATTATTAAATACCTGTGTTTTTGTAAATTCTCCACTATTTTCATCAATAAACTTCTCAACCATTAAAACAGTCTGAAGTGTTGGACTTCTAGCTATGTCATTTTTCTCACCATAGTTCATATTATTAGATTCCATGATAATATCAATTGATATTACTATATAAATTTATCTTTTTTCAAAATAAATTCAAATTAATTTAGATTCCTTAATCTTTTAATCTTCTCTAAACCTTCAGGAGTTTGAGAGAGTTTTAAATAAAATCTCCAAGCCATTAGTATCTGCCCATCAATAAAAGGCTTTAATTGAGATTTCCATTTATCCGGATTATCTTTAACATATCTTGCCCATCTTTCAACCTGCTCATCATGTGTTTTATCTCTCATGTTAAATTTCATAAATTTAATTTCCCATTCTAAATCTTCTAATTTTTTCCTTTATATTTTTTATCTTATTCTCGTCTATGCTATCTTCATAGATTATTCTCAGATGTTTTGCATCTTCCATATCTTTATCAGATTTAAGCCATTCTTCTTTAAATGCAATATTATCTTCAATTGAAGAAAAATAAATATCTAATCCAGTTAAAGGAAGTTTAGTTCTTGTTCTTAATTGTTCTAAATCAAGTTCATCTTTTGCAAATTTAATTTCCATTTCAGGAGGAAAATATCCTTCCTTATCCCAAACATACCTAATACTATCCCCTTTATCTAAATATCTAGAATAAATATCTTCGGGATTATCCGATTGTATGCAAATAAATCCATTTTTTATTAAATCTTCATGTAATTTTATAAATTTCTCCTTAGAAATTACTTCAATAATCATATCTATATCTTCAGTTCCCCTACTTCTACCATGACTAATAGCAACAAATCCTGAGCATACAATATATTTTACATGATTATTAATAATATTGCAAAAATCTTCAACAAATTTATCTAAAATTGTTTTGTCATCAATAACTCTTTTGTCGCCAAGTCCTTGTGATTGAGGACTTGGTGATACAGGGCTAAAATCTAAGTTAGAGTTTATCTTCTTCTGAAATGGATTAGATTTTTGACCTGTATCTTTGTTCATAAGGCATAAAAAGCTTTATTCTATTTAATATTTTCTATAAAATATCATCTCAATTTTCCCATATAACCTCATATTCCTCACTTATTAACCATTTGAAAGTAACAACAAAACCATAAAGTTTAAAAACACATTTTAGATGATATATGCCATAGGATATGCTAGCAGATAGGAATCAGTATACCAATAGTAACTTACAAATAATAGCATACCCTTATATAATCAATATAATGGAAACATATCATTAATGTACAAATAACAAGTGAAAACCAATTTTACATTAATAATAAAATCAGTAATGTACATAACAAGGCGAAGTAGCATATGGGCATAACAATACTCTATGCATAACTAACCAATCCTACAAACACTACTAATACAATAATAAAACAAGAGGGAGCAATAAAAAACAAGAGGATGATAAATGATAAACAAAATAACTCAAGAAAGAATGAAAACAAAAAAAATATCACTAATCGTCCCAATATACAAAGCAGAATCTTTTATCAGAAAAAATCTTGAAGAAATAAAAAAATCAGTTTCTAAAATATTTCCAAACTATGAAATAATAGCTGTTATAGACGGAGAACTTGACAACAGTAAAAAAGAAGCAGAAAAAGTAGAGGGAATAACAGTTCTTTCCTATAAAGAAAATATGGGAAAAGGTTATGCATTAACCCATGGATTTAATCATTCAACAGGAGACTACATAACTTTTATTGATTGTGACATGGATATTCATCCCGATCAATTAAGAAATTTCCTTCCATACATGACAACAGCAGATTTAGTAATAGGATCTAAGCGTCATCCTTTTTCAAAACTTCATTACCCTATGTTAAGAAGAATCCTAAGCATAGGTTTTAGATTATACTCCTGGACAATCCTCGGTGTTAAGTTAAGAGATACTCAATCAGGTCTTAAACTAATCAAAAGAGAAGTTCTTGAAGTAATAATGCCATTAATGCTAGTTAAAAGATATGCCATGGATATTGAGCTTTGCTTTCTTGCACAAAAACATGGCTTCAGAACAGTAGAAGCTCCATTACATATTGATTTCCAACATTTCAATGGAAAAACAAGTGCAGGCAGTCTTTCAACAATTAAAGGAATGTTCATGGATGTTCTTGCAATCAGATATAGATACTCTTTTCTCAGATACTATCAAAGAGCCTTCCATAAAAACATGGGCTGGATAAATGGAGATAATTACAGCGACATCATAATCCCAGAAATTAAACCTAATGAAAAGAAATAAGCCATAAATTTTTCAGACTATACAAAAACTTCAATAGCTTTTGATTCAACCTCATACTCTTTTATTAATTTTAAAACATCATCCTTATACTGTATAGGTATCATAACACAACTCTTTCCCAATTTTTTTCCAGAATATTTTTGGATTAGGCCAAGATAAGACTTTTCTTTCACCTTAAACCCATACATCCTATTCAAAAAAGCACCCCTATTTTTTCCGATTTTATCCCAAAAAAATATAATATGATGTTTTGTTTGAAAAGGAAGTTCTTTTGTTTCATATCTGGAATAAAGTATAATTCCTGTAGACATGATACTCCGTTCCAGATCTTTCCAATCATTTAATTTTCCTATTTTTATGCTAAATTTATTAGTTATCCCTTTTATCTTAAAGAGCGAGGCTTCTCGGCTCAAATAAAAATTTGCTTCAATTTTTCTTATTTTATCTGAAAACTTATCTGATTTTTTCCTAGTATCAATGAATAAATCAACATCGCTTTCTTTCGTAGCTTCCTGTTTTGCAAAACTTCCAAATAAGATTATTTTTTCTATATTTTCATTTTCATCTTTAAGATTATCAAATAAATAAGAAACAAAATACATTGGATAACTGTCTAACATTTGCAAATCCTCCTTAAATCTAAAAATAGATTTATTTTTTCCTGTAAAATATTTTCACTAACCTGAACCCCATAGACTAAATCATCTCTTTTTTCCTCTATTTTTATTGCAATCTCAACAATTTTGTCTATATCATTTATAGATTTGATGGGGGGAATTATCTGGTTTTGTATCATCTCTAGAACATTTTCTTTTCTTTTTTTAAACCACAAGTGATTTATTTTTGATCCTTCTTTAATAACATCAAGTCTATGTAAGTATAATTCTATAACATTAGTCATTCCAAGTGAAATTATAAAAGCAAGTCTTCTTTGATGAGGAACAAGTCCCCGAGAATCTTTTAATGAGGATTCCATCTCTTCTTCAACTTCCTTTAAACTTTCTTCATGTTTTTCAGCCTTCATCTTTACCAATTAATAATTTAAGTCATTTATCTTAATAGTTTTTAAGACATATGACTTTATAAACATTATTACTATTAAGACTTATGTCTTAATGTTCTTAAGACACATGACTTAATAAAAAAAGAATTGTTTAATTCTCTATCTTGCTATCAGACCAAAGATCATAAGATTTAACTACTATTTTTCATACTCAAAAATAATATTAATCTTAACAGAAATTTTAAATCTATGAAACTCTTTAATAAACAAATTTAAATGTTCAGAGGGAATTATAATAACATTTGCACCAAGTTTTTTCCCATTATAAACTTCCAATAATCCCTTATATCTCTTCCCATAATAATTATATCCAAAAATAGTTTTATTAAGCATTACTCTTAAAGAATTATTTTTATTAGAATCCCAACTTAAAACAACACGATTACTTCCTTTTTCAAGTTTTGGTGAATATTTTTGATATAAAATAATAGAATTTCCCGGCATTGAATTTTTAAGTTTCCAGTCATTAAGTTTTCCACTAATAACCTGAAACTCGTTTTTAATTCCCATCAAGGACCAATATTTAGTGAATTTTATAGAATCAAAAAACTTTTCAGAAATTTTGTTAATCTGTTCTTCAAAAGGTTTATTATCTGAAATTAAATCCACAAAGATATCAACATCACTTTCTCTTCCACTTTCCCCCCTAGCAACACTCCCAAATAGAATTATTGACTTTATCTTTTCAATGTTCTTTTGATTTAAATTTTGAATCAAAAAAGATGTAAAGTCCATAGAATAACTTATCATATTCACTTCCATATTTCATATATAAAAAATGGAAAAAGACTATTTAAATCTTAGTTTCAAGTGTAGCTATTTAATAGTTTCAGTTGTAGCTATAAAAATCATAAAAAGTATAGTTTCAAATGTAACTATTATTTGGTTTCAATTGAAACCAAATGAACATTAATACACAACTTATATGATATTTAACCATTTGAAAGTAACAACAAAACCATAAGGTTTAAAAACATATTATAACAAAATACAATAAGATAATTATATAAAATAAGCATATAATATCTGTAACCGAATGGGAAGAAAAATTATCACACTAAAAATTAAATCAAGGAGTAAATCAAAATATCATTAATGTACAAACAAAAAAGCAATGCACAGCAAACATCCCAATTAACCCAACTTGCCTGCATAACCCATTCGTTTTACATTAGCTAACAATAAAAATGAAAAACAAAAACAATCAACCTCTAATACTAAATTGGTCTGGAGATAATAATATTACCTTACCTTTAATGTCATTCGAAGATTCTAATAATTTTAAAATAGATGACTTCTGTGATTCTAAATCCTCAGCAGAAATTCTTATAACAATGATTCCAGAATGTTTATCAGAAAATAACTTATTTTTTACAAAATCAGAATCTCTTGTTATTAATGCTCTTTCTTCATTTAATGAAAGCCTAAAAACCTCCCCATTCATAATACCTTTTGGACAAAGCTTCACATCATATCCTTTATCCTTTAGAAAGAAAAATAAGCCTTTATGTACATTTTCATCAATTAAAAATTTCATTTTAAGCAGGAATAATTTTAGAAGCATATCTAAGTGCAGCCAAAATATGCTCAGAGCTAATAGAAGGATAAGCTTCGATTACATCTTTAATACTAGCCCCTGCCCCAAGCATCTCAAGGATAGTATGAACCATTACCCTTGTACCATTAAAAGTTGGCTTTCCATGACAAATTTCACTGTCAATAACAATATAATTATCAATTTCAGTTCTCATAATTTTGATAGTAATCTAAATTATTTAAATGTTGCGAATAAAACTAAATTAAATATCCAAGGAGTAAATATCATTAATGTACAAAACAAAAAAAAGTAATACACAGCAAACATCCAAATTAACCCGATTAACCCAACTTGCCTGCATAACTCACTTGTTTTACATTAGCTAATAATAAAAAATGAAAAATAATATTAATAAAAAAAATAAGAATGCCACAAAAAATGTAGCCTCAATAATAATGCATAAAGTCTCCACAAACTATAATTATCATAATAAGATTAAGTATATAAAGTTTAACAAAAAAAATAAGGGTTCAAACAGAGCGGAACCCAATCAACTGTCAATCAATTATGATAATCATAACAAACCGAAATATTTAAATCTTTTTAATATATATAAAATAAATAAAAAAAAGAAAGAGGGTATGATCCCTCAAAGGTCAGAACGTGTCTTCCAAGTTAATAAGTATAATATAGGCAATTATATAAATCTTTCTGTTCTCCATAGTCTTGGTGCAGAGAGTGCCCTGGTCGCTCAAAGGTCAGAGCACTTGTCTGAAAAACAAGGTCTTCCAAGACATCTGGGTTCGAGCCCCAGCCAGGGCGGCTCTGCATCTTTTTTCTCTAAAAAATCAATTATAAATTCAAATGGGGGAAATATCAATAATGTTCAAAAACAAAGTAACAAGCAACAGCAAATCTAATCAAGCTGCCTGCATAACTCAATTGTTTTACATTAGCTAACAATAAAAATGAAAAATCCCATAAGATCAATAGATGATGCATTAACATCAGAAGCAAATGCAGCTGTTCATACATGGAACTTTACAACAGGAAGAACTCGTTCTGATCTTTCAACATTACTAATGGCAGTAGGTTCTTCAGTACTTATTGCAAATTCTATTGCAAATTCTATGGCCTACCCAAATAATCTGCCAGAACTTGTAATTCCAGTGTATTCTGCCTGGACAGCTGGTAAAGCAATTTTAGATCCAAGAATAGAAAAACAGGAAGTAGCTGCAGCAGATAGACAAATGAAAGACTTCAATGTAGAATCTTACAAAATAGGGCAAAAAATATGTGGCTATGCAGTAGGATATATCGCAGCATCAATTCTATTTCTATCAACCCAAGATTCAAATCCCGACACCTCTCAATCATCACTATTAAAATCAATAGGAGATGGTCTGATTGCTGCAAGTCTATTAATAACATCAGCAGATTCTCTTCCTCCCAAAAAAAACATCTTAAGCAGAGCTTATGATAAATTAAATGATCTCATAAAAAGCTACATAAGATGAAAAATAAATCAAATTCAAACCAAAAATCAAAATTACAATCAAAAACACCATTGGTCTCAGTTGTAATGCCTGCATATAATGCAGAGAATTACATAGCAGAAGCAATAGAATCAATCCTTAATCAAACCTACAAGAAATTCGAGTTCATCATTGTCAATGATGGTAGCACAGATAATACCTTGCAAATAATAAAAGAATATGCTAAAAAAGATAAGAGAATAAAAGTGATTGAAAATGAACAAAATCTAGGCATAGCAAATTCAAGAAATGTTTATTTGAATCTTGTAAAAGGAAAATACATAGCAACACAAGATGCAGATGATATTTCTATATCCACTAGATTAAGCGAACAAGTAAACTATTTAGAAAATAACAAAGAAGTAGGAGTTGTTGGAGCATTCATAGAAATATTTGATGATGTAACAGGAAAAACAATAAGAGTAAGAAAATATCCAGAATCAGACAATGAATTAAGAAAAATGGTATTCTATTGTTCCCCAATAGCTCAACCAGTTTCAATGATTAGAAAAGAAGCAATAAATCAAGTTGGCAAATACAATCCAGAATATCCTCCTGCAGAGGATTTAGACCTTTGGTTCAGAATAGGTTCAAAATACAAACTAGCAAACATACAAAAAATACTTTTAAAATACAGGGATAGCAAAAGTTCTGCAACAGGAAGCAAAACACGATTAATGGAAAAATTAACCCTAACAATAAGAAAAAAGAACTACAACAATCAATCCTACAGATTTACAATCAAGGCAAGAATATTCAACCTATTTCATGAAATAAGTCTATATCTTATCCCATCTAAATTTAAATTATGGTTGTTTAATCAAGTGAGGGACAATTAAATGAAAATAGGAATATTTGTAGATGAACTCTTTACAGGAGGATTTCAAAAAGTAGCTTTAGAAGAGGCAATAGAATTAAAAAAAGAAGGAAAAGATGTTTATTTTTATATATTAAAAAGATCTAAAGAATCAGAATATGAAAAAATATTAAATAAAAACAACATAAAAATAATTTATTTATCAGATAGAGTACCAAATTACTTAAACATAAATTTTAAATTCCCATTATTTGCATTTTTCTCTTTGTTTCATGTAACATATCCATTCATATTACCAAATTACTTTAAAGAAGATTTAAACCTAATAATCTCCCATGGAACTTATACTTGCTTTTCAGCAATAAGAATAGCAAAAAAGAAAAATATCAAAATAATAAATTTCGTTCATGATCCAGTACAATTTATATTAGAGCAAAAATACAATAAGAATTTCATTAAAAGAACAATATTCAAAATTTTATCAAAATTTGGATGGATCGCGGATAGATACATACTAAAGAATTCAGATTCAATAGTTGCATTCCCAGAGATGATAGAATTTTTAAAAGAAAAACATAATATATATGTCAATTATCATATAATTAGTAATGGTGTAGAATTAGGTAAGAAATGTAACAAAAAACAGAATTATGTAATTGCATTTACTAAATGGGATCAAGGAAAAAATGTGGAATTCTTAATAGAGATTTGGAAAAATTTAGCCAAAAAGATCCAATTAAAAATAATTGGAAAGTGGGCTAAAGAATCAGAAATGAACGAGTTTATTAAAAAAATAAGTTCGAATGATCTAAAAGAGTATATATCTGTAGAAGGACAAATGACAACAGATAAGACTAGAAAGTATCTAAGGAATGCTAGATTTTTGGTACATCCATGTAGGGAACCTTTCGGAATGACTATCTTTGAAGCAGCAGCAGAAGGAACTCCATGTATAATGACTGATAACTCAGGAGTTGCAAGATTTTTTAATAAATCCAATTCAGTAAGAGTTAAAGAAAATTCATTAAAAGAATATCTTGAAGCTATTAATTACTTAATAAAAAATTCAAATAAAACAATTAAATTAGGAAATGAAGCATATAAAGTTGCAGAAAAAAACTCTTGGAAAAATCACAATAAAATACTTTTAGGGGCAATAAAATGAAAATACTAACAATAATCGCAAACCCATTAGGATGGTTAAATCCTAATAACTATGGGGGAGGAGAAATAAATACAGTAACTTCTATAAATGAATGGAAAAATCAAGGTAACGAAATAACAACCATAGAACCATTATCATGTAGCCCATCAATAAAATTAAATAAAAAATATGAAATAAAACTGATTAAATTGCCATTTGAAAAAAATAATTCATTTACAAGCGTTTTAACAACTTTTATATGGACATTTAAAACAGTTTTAGCTAGTAAAAATATAGATTGTGATATTATTTATGCATCAACAAGTAACATAAGTGATATTTTGCCAGGATATATTATATCAAAGTTAAAGAGAAAACCATTAGTTTCTTCAGTAAGAGTTTCAATCTACGATAAAGATACAAAAAAGATTTTTAAAAAATTAAGAGAAGAGGGAAGTTCTTTTTTTAGTTCATTTGCAAGAGCAGTTGGGGCTAGAATGGCAATTTGGATATTAAAAAGATCAGACTTAGTATTAACTCCGTGCAGTTTAATTAAAGATACCTTATCAATCTTAGGAGTTAAAAAAGAAAAAATAACTGTTTTGGATCATGGCATAGAAACTGAAAAAATAATGAATGGAAAAGACTTTAAAAAAGAATTTCATATTTGCTATTTTTCAAGAGTTGAAACAAATAAGGGAATAGATGATTTTTTAAGAATATGTAAAACACTATCGGAAAAAAATCCTAAATTTAAAGCAATAATAATTGGCAATGGATCTAGAAGTAAAGATGTTGAAGAATACATAAAAAAAGAAAAACTTGAAAAAAATATTTTTTTACCAGGATTTATTATAGGGGATAAAAAATTTGATCTTATAAAAAAATCAAAAGTAGTCCTTTATCCAACATATGCTAGGGAAGGTTGGGGATTAATAGTTCCGGAAACACTATGTTGTGGAACTCCCCTAATATCCTATGACAATGAAATAACAAAAAATGTTTTTGGAAAACTAAAATCCGTTTTCTTTGTAAAAACAGGAGATATAAACAATCTTTTAGAAACAACAAAGAAAATAGTAGATATGGGCAATAAAAGTTATGAAAAGCTTAAACATCTTTGTATAAAAGAAGGGTCCGATTATGATATTAAAAAAATGGCTAAAATGGAAATAAATACATTTAATGAGGTGTTAAAATGATGAAAAAGATTTTTTTAAATCAGTGGAAAAAAGCAAAGCAAAAAAATGATAATAATATATTAAATCTCTGTAATAAAGATCATAATGCAAAAATATTAGATCTTGGATGTGATGATGGAACTTGGACATTAAAGCTAGGAGAAAAAGTAAATACCAAAAACTTATTTGGCATAGAAATAAATAACATTGCAGTTGAAATTGCAAGAAATAAAGGAATTAATGTAAAAAAAGGAAATTTAAACAAGAAATTTCCAT
>JAGVWZ010000029.1 GCA_018304045.1 Candidatus Pacearchaeota archaeon
ATGTCTGGTTTGCTTTTACCATACTCTTAGAAAGCTATATAAACCTATTAACCATTATATTGGTTATATGGTTAAGAGTGTAATATTCACTAAACGAGAATTAGAAGTTATTCATCGAAAGATGAATAATACTAAATTAAATCAGACGGATTCAAATTACCTTAGTAGATTCATAAGACCTAAACTTAAAGAAATAGGTTCCTTGGATGCAAAATACTTGCTTGATAAAATGGAATATAATCAGAAAATTAAGTCAATTGAAAATAAAATAAAGAAAATTATACTTAGCAGTTTAAATGATGTAGATTCTATTATTTTATATGGTTCTGTTATACAGAATAATTATAAGAATTATAATGACATAGATATTATGATTGTAACTAAATCAAAAATTTATAAGAAAGAAATTGATAAATACAAAAAGATAAAGGAAATTAAGAATATTTTGAAAGATAATTCTATAGTGTCTGATATAGAAATAATAAGCAAGGAAAATTTAATAAAAAGTTATAAGAATAGCCCAACACTAATATATGAGTTAAAAGATCATAAGGTAATTTATGGTGATATAAAAATACCTAAAAAGATTGAACTTTATAATATTGATCTTCATATGAAGCTAGATTGGAGCGATATTTATGATCCAAGACCGAGTGGAAAAGAAATATATAGTGCTCTTAGAAATACCTTAGTTGTTAGACTTCTTTTAAGTAAAATCATAGATAATAAGAGGCTTAAAGAATCTTTATATGAGGAATTAGGTAAAAATTTAATAGAAAGATTAAAAAATAATAAACAATCTAATGAAGAGAAGAGATATGCTTTACATTATTTAAAAAATTTAATTGAAGATACAAGAAAACAAATTCGAGGTGGTTTATGGGAAAAAACGCAATTATTAAAATAATAGCTGATAAAATCGGAGGATTGACTGCACATAAAATTTTAGTTAAATATACAAATAAGCCAGAATCCATTCCCCATATGATGAGTGAAATAGAGAATTATCGGGGAATTATCTTAGATTATTTGACAGAATTTAACTGGAATACAAATGATAAAAAAGTAATAAAAGAAAAAGCATTACAATGTTTGAAGAATGAACTTAAAAGACCTCATTTTAATGATGTCAGATTTCCTATTGAAGAAGCAGATAAGTTAATTGGTGAAACTTTAGATGAAATATTTGAATAGGTTTCTTTGTTTTGGTAATGTGTGTGGGATTAGTATTAGTAGCTAATGTAAAACTTAGGGAAGTGTGTAAGTAAGCAGATGTGTAAGTCTGGGGCTAAAATTAGTGGTATGGGCAAGCAGGCAGTTTCATGTACGTAAAAGAAGGAAGTTTAAAATAGAAATAAATTTAAAGTATAGCTTATTAATTCATTAGTTAATGTTGTCTTAGGGCATAGGGTAAAAAAGAGGAAAAATGGTTTATGAATTGAAGTTTGATAAAGAGTTTACGAGAGATTTTAATAAATTAGATAATTCTATTCAGGTTGAAGCAGATAAAAAGCTTAAACAACTTAAGATAAATCCTAAGGAAGTTGGAAAACCTTTAAAGTATTTTGCAAATTTATTTGAGCTTCACGTAAGAATGTATAGAATATTTTATGTTGTTGAAGAATCTCAAGTTAAAGTGCTTGTTCTTGCATTAGAACATAAGGATAATACTGATAAATATCTAAGACAATTAGATAAGGAAGATATAAAACTTAAACTCTCGGCTCTCTAAAGAATTCTTCTTCGTTAATGTATTCCCCATTATTGATTCTTGTTATTGCCTCATTTAATTTTCTCAAAAGAGGTTTATTTAAAGCAATTGCTATGGCTTCTTTTAGGTCTTTATTTTCTTCTCTTAATTTGATTACTTCAATTTCACAAGAGTTATTTTCCATGTTTATTATAGTGTTTTAAGGGTTATAAATTTTATGGTTTTGGAATTTGTATGAGTGGTAATTGGTATAAAATAAGTGATATTGGCATAGGCAGGCAAATGATTACTTCAAACCAGATTCAATTCTTTTAATATCTCGTGCAATTATCTTTTCGGTTTGTATTATTTCTTTTTTAAAAAGAAGTCTAATAACTATGACCATCATGCAAAGCAATAATATAAGTTCTGCAAATGGGAATTTTAGGGTTATCCTGAAAATTGATATTTTCAGTCTCGTAAAAATTTACATTTTTCCGATGTCTGGTTCTATTCGTAAAAGCGTTTTTCATCCTAATTATTTGCTAAAATGTTTTTACTCACCGGTTACGAGGTAGTAGCCTTGGTCATTTAGGGGTTTGGGTTGTGGACGATGTTTGAGGGGTCGGTTTTGATGATGTATTGTTCATTGTCTTGATAGTCATAGGATGGATCCATTTGGATTAGTTGGTGAACTTGTAGGTCGTCGTGGAAATTTATGGCTATTTATTGAACCTCGTTTTTCAGTTTTGATTCTACTAAATTATCTAAAGATTTTATTATCTCTGTGATTTCTTCTTGGTGATTTATCAAATATTCATTACTTACTTTTTTTCCATAATAAACAATTCCATGCCTAAATTTTCTCAATGTATCTATTGTTTGAACTTGATTGTTTGAAAGAATATTATATTTTTGTGAGACATATTCCAAAACTTTTATATGACTTAGAGTTTTATAACCATCAAGATACATTATAACTGTCATTAATTCTAAGAATATTTCATAATATTCTTCAATAATTTTATATGTCTTATCTTTTGGTAAAATTTCTATTATTTCTAATCTTTCTTTGGAGATTTGAAACAAATCTTTTGCCCTACTAATATCTTTACTTATCTTAAATATTTCATCTTCCATTATATTTCTCCTGATAAAACAATTCCATTGTAAATCTTTTTTAGAATGTTTTCTTCTAGTTTATTTATGTCTTCTAAAATCATAATATTAATTTTTCTATTTAATTCTTTTTCTAATGATTCAAGTTTAATTGGCTTTTTTACTTTTGAAAGAATAAAAATATCTATATCGCTTGATTCAATATCTTCTCCTCTTGAATAGGATCCAAATAAGACTATCGCTCTTGGATGAAGCTCTTCAATTAATATTTTCTTTAGCTTATTTAAACTAAACAAATTATAGGTTCGTTTATAAAACAGAAAATCCTCATTTTCCCTATTTGCAACATATCCGTTAAATGGTTTTGATTTTTTCTCTACTATTAGGCCTTCTTTTAATAGTTGATTTAGATTATTTTTTGTAGATGTTGCTGCTAAGTCTATCTCCCTACTTATTTCCCTAATAAAATGAAGATTTGTCGGTTCTTTGAAGAACACTTCTAGGACTTTAAATAAGCTACTTTTTTGTATCATATGTAATAATAATGTATCATTTGCTATATAAATGTTACTATTTGAATAATTTAGAGTATTGGTAATGTGTGTAAAATGAAGCTTGTATTAGTAATGTGTGTAAGATTAATATTGGTAGCTAATGTAAAACTTAGAGGAGTGGGTAAGTAAGTAGGCAAATGATTACTTCAAACCAGATTCAATTCTTTTAATATCTCGTATTATCTTTTCTGCTTGGATTATTTCTTTTTTGAATAGAAGTCTTATTACAATAAGCATCATGACTAAAAGAAGAATAAGTTCTGTAAGGGGGAATTTTAGGGTTATGTCTAGTTCTATTCGTAAAAGCGTTTTCCTATTCTATTTTTTTACTAAAAATTCTTTTACTCACCTGTTACGAAGTAATAGTCTTCTTCATTATTCAATGGCTCGCCATTGTGAACAATGTTGGATGGTTCTGTTTTAATCAGGTATTGTTCATTGTCTTGATATTCGTAGGATGGGTCCATTTGGATTAATTGGTGAACATGGAGGTCATAGGATGCCAATAATCTCATTGAACAAAAAATCTATATTTTGTTCAATCCCATTGAAAAGATTTACAAAAATGGTGTTCATTACCAATTAAAATTAGCTATACAAAAATTGTATCGCTTTTATGTTATAGTGATACATAAATTGTATCACTTTAGAAAGATTTAAAAAGTCTTACTTATTATAATTTATATGAACCAACAAAACCTTTACTATGTTTTATTTGAACAACAAAAAGAACTCAGAGATGAGAATAGCTTTGTAGATCGGGATTTAACAAAAAAAGTATTATCTTTTATTCATTTGAAGCTTCCAATTGTTATAACTGGAGTTAGAAGATCTGGAAAATCTACATTGTTACATATAATAAAGAGTCAGTTAAAACTAAAAGAAAAAGAATTTTTTTACATAAATTTTAATGATGAGAGATTGATTGATTTTGCAATAGAAGATTTTCAAAAGATTCTTGATTTTTTAAATGAACAAAATTATAAAGAAAATTGCCCTATTTTTATAGATGAAATTCAAGAAACAAGGGGTTGGGAAAAATGGGCAGATAGAATAAAAGAAGAACATCCTATGTTTATAACTGGATCGAATTCCAAATTATTAAGTAAAGAAATTTCAACTATTTTAACTGGAAGGTCTATAAATGTAAATCTTTATCCATTTAGTTTCAAAGAATTTTTAGATGCTAAACATATTAAAAAAGAAGATTGGAAACTGGACCTTAAAGTACAATCGCAATTGAGAAAAGAGTTTTTAGAATTTCTCTCATTTGGGGGAATTCCCAAGGTTATTGTAGATAATGATAAAAGATTATTAAAAGAAAATTATGAAAATATACTTTATCGGGATATTATAAAGAGATTTAATAAAAATCTTGAAAAACCTATTAAAGAGATATCTGTATATTTATTATCTAATGTATCGAATGAACTTTCTACAAGGTCTTTATCAAAAACAATACAGATAAAGAATTTATCTACTGTCAAATCTATTTTAGAGTCATTTGAAAATGCTTTTCTTTTCTTTTTCATTAATAAATTTGATTTTTCAGTAAAAAAACAGATTCAAAATCCTAGAAAAATATATTGTATTGATAATGGTTTTGTAACTGAAATTGGATTTAAGTTTTCAGAGAACAAAGGCAGGATACTTGAAAATTTAGTATTTTTGGAATTAAAAAGAAATGAGGATGAGATATATTATTTTTCTGAAAAAGGAGAATGCGATTTTGTAATAAGGGATGGAACAAAAATAGCCAGAGCAATACAGGTTTGTTATGACTTAAATCAGGATAATCGGGAAAGAGAGATTAAAGGACTCGCTGAAGCTATGAATAAATTCAAACTTAAAGAAGGATTGATTCTCACATACGATCAAGATGATGAATTAAAAGAGGATGGTAAGAAAATAGTTATAAAGCCGGTTTGGAAGTGGCTTCTTGAAAAAGATATTGATAAATAATGTGATATGTATTGGTAATGTGTGTAAAATTAGTGATATGGGCAGGCAGGCAGATGATTATTTCAGCCCAGATTCAATTCTTTTGATATCTCTTGCAATAATTCTTTCGGTTTGTATTATTTCTTTTTTAAAAAGAAGTCTGATAACTATAAGCATCATGACTAAAAGAAGAATAAGTTCTGGCCATGGGAATCTAAGAGTTATGTCTGGGGTGCCGGTTACAAGGTAGTAGCCTTGGTCATTTAGGGGTTCGCCGTTGTGGACTATGTTTGAGGGGTCTGTTTTTATTATGTATTGTTCGTTGTCTTGATAATTATAGGATGGGTCCATTTGTATTAGTTGATGAACTTGTAGGTCGTCGTAGAGGTTGGTGACTGTTTTTGAACCATCTGAATTGGCATAAAAATGTATTCTAGCTTCCTTTGATTTATTTGTAAAACTAATAACGTTATTATATATGCTCCATTTGGAAGAACTTTCAAATCTTTGTTCTGGCATACATTTATTATCATCACTAACCCAGTTACAAACTTT
>JAGVWZ010000030.1 GCA_018304045.1 Candidatus Pacearchaeota archaeon
TTTAACCTCTTTTGTCGATATTCATCGACGATATTTAGTTATATTATCGACGAGAAGTAAGTATTTATATTTTACTAATTATGGGACAGCCTGTAAAGGTGTAGGTTTGTGACAGGCACTTGTTTTTTGGATGCTCCGAAATTGAAAGCAAGTAAACTACCTCTTCTTAAAAGAAGAGGTTTTCAATTTCAGACATAATTAATAATAAAATTAAATATTATCAAAACTAAAATTTCTATAAACAAAACTTTTAAAAATCTTTTAAAATCCATTTAACTCTTTCCCTTTCTAACCAAAACCCAGGTAACAACAGCGGCAACAATCAATAATAAAATAGTTCCGGATGTGCTTGAATCAAACATTGCCCTTATTTGAGAAATTATCTGTGGAGAATTTCCAGAAACAACACCATATTCAGGATGAAAAACAGGATTAAAAACCTTTATTGCAGAAATTAAAAAAATAACCACAAGAATTGCAACCATTACCCATGCAAAAGCAGGCTTCATTATTTTATCAACTTCTTTAGTTGAAAAAGCAATAACAACCAATGCTAAAAACAAACAAACTATAAATATAACAAACCATGGCAGCATTGTTTCAACATACAATTGCATTGATGAAAAGTTCATAAAAATAATAGCCATAACAAAACTTACTAATAAATTAACTTTTTGATCTCCAAGGACTTTTGTCTTAGCGAGTATTGCATAGACAACTACAAAAACAAATAAAAAGCTGAAAACAGGCATAAAAAAATAAATTCCAGTAATATCAATTGGCATTTTTAATCACTTCCTAAGGGCCTTTCTTTCCACCACCATAAATGATTAAAGCCATTAATCCAAGTAAAATCATACCTGCTAGTATTGCAGGCCATGCTTGACTAAAATTATATCCCATTCCACCCATCCATGAAAAATTAGACATAGATGTGAAAAGCACAACCAAGAATATTACAACACCAATTCCAAACCAAACCTTATCAAGCCAACCTTTGTTTTCAGTACTGTAAATTAATCCCATTAAAATTAAAGCCACAAGCAAAACAGAAATTCCTATTCCAGCATAGGGAAATATTGTAGCATAAAAATTAGTAACATAATCAAACTGCAAGGATAATAATCCAACAGCAAGAGCAATTGTTGCTTGAACTCCTTTATTATCTCCAAGCAAGGAAGTCTTATTCAAAATACCAAACACCATTGCAAAAATCATCAAAAAAGGAAGTGCATATGCAAATATTCCAAAATCAGCCCACTGATTAAGTATTGTAGTTATTGTCCATCCACCATATGAATAAGCCATTTTATTTTTATTTTTTATTTCCTCTTTTTATTATTAAGATTTTTAATCTCTTAGTTTCTTTTAATAAAAGAAAGTTATATTTATATACATTTCTATTATGATTTAACATCACCTTTTATAACTGCAACAATTGCTCCAACAATAATTGCAATCAATAATCCATTCACCCATAATGAAGTTCCATAATTTCCATTAAATACAAAATTTAAAAACCAATCCCAGTATCCTGTTATCATTAATAAAAATACAACTAACGATAAAGATAATAATCCATAGAATGCATATTTCCACCATTTATCAAGAACATCTCCATTGTTTTTTCCACCAACAAAACCATACAGCAACATGAATACTAAAAGAATAACAGCCCAGATTGCTAAGAAAGGCATTAGGCTTACAACAATATCTCTTGCATAGGGTGTAGCAATTAAAATCAATCCTACAACTAAACCAATAATAGCATCAACCTGTTTCTTGCCATCCCCTAATAATTTAGTTTTCTGGAGTATTGCAAAGATTAATGTAAAAACTAATGCAAAAGGTAAAAGAAAGTCTGTAAAAATAGGTGTTATAAAAAAGGGATCACTCATTATTACATAGGAGTTCTGCCCATATCACTATCCCCTGATAGGTCAACTGTCTGTTCTCCACTTTCAACTTCTTCCAAAGGAAGATTAGCTCTGCTGATTATTACAATATCACCAACAGCCCTAACAAACTGATGTGGAATTATCACCCCTCTTGCACCTCCGAGAAAATTACCCATAGAATTAGAGATTCTTATTCTCCACCCATCAATCTTATTCTCGACTAAATTACATTCTTCTATTTCTCCAAAAAAATCTCCAGTGTCAGTATACACCTTTTTTCCAATCACGCTTGTTACCTTTTTTACTCTTAGCATGAGAAAAAATATCCTAATATCTTTAAATACTTTTCTATAATCTAGAAATATGTTTGAAAAATGAATAAAAACCAAAAAATCTCAATAAATAACTATTATTTTTCTAACTGAAATAAATATCGCTACAATTCATCTGAGAAAGTCTTTTCATATCAGGAATACTCACCTGTTTAAAACTAAATCATTTAGGATGTGTTTGTATTCCTGAGCATCCTAAAAACAAGTGCCTGTCACAAATCACGCCCTAAAAGGTGTGATAGCACATTGTTTTTCTGATGAAAAGATTTCCATAGATTTTAAATAAGAAGAACTATAAATATTTCCTAAGAACCAATAAAACTCTTGCTACACTCAAAAACTAACTAACTCTTGGAAATCTTGCTTGCAAGATTATAATGTTTTTATAGATACCAATTTTACATTCCAATAGTACAAAAAGTTTATCTACCCTTTCTAGCAATAACTTTATATAAATTAAATTCATTAAATAATCATGATAACTTCAAAAGAATTAATTTGGATAATAGTTTCAATAATAATTTTTGAGTTTATAGTGTTCTTTCCAGGAAATAATACACTAAATCTAAAACTCTTATTAGTTCCAATCATAATTGTACTTGCCAGCATATCTGCAAAAAAATATTTCTCAAGACATTTTAACATTAGAATTGAACACAAAATATGGGAAATTCAACAATATGGTTGGCAAAGACAAGCCCACTTTAAAAAACCATTTCCAATAGGGCTTATATTTCCCTTAATTATTTCAATATTGTCCTATGGCTTACTTAAACCACTCACACTATTGCAATTTGATGCAGAAAACATTTTAGAAAAAAGATTATTAAGAAAACAAGGCCATTATAGAAAAACAGAAATAAATGAATCAGATTTAGCACATACTTCAATGGCAGGTTTCTACTGTCTTTTCCTACTATCAATATTTGCTGCACTTTTAAATTATTCAGATTTATCTAAATATGCAATAATCTATGGTTTCTGGAATCTTATACCATATGGAAATTTAGATGGCGCCAAAGTGTTTTTTGGAAGTTTTTTTAACTGGATAATGCTAGCAATAATTTTTATAATCTCTTTAATAATTGTCCTAGTTTAAAATGCCAGATAAAGTTCTCAAGACAATTCAGCCTAGAAAATACCAACAAGAAATCTATGAAAATTGCAAAGAAAAAAGCTGTTTAGTAGTGCTTCCAACAGGAATTGGAAAAACTCTGATTGCATTAATGCTTTCTATCTATACTCAAAAGAAATTTCCAGGAACAAAAACACTTTTTTTAGCTCCAACAAGACCTTTAGCTGAACAGCATCTAGAGTATTTTAAAAAGCATCTTCCAGAATTATTTGCAGAACTCACATTATTTACAGGAAAAACTCATGCTGAAAAAAGGCAGGAATTATGGCAAAGTGCAGATATCATATTCAGCACCCCTCAGTGTGTGAGTAATGATATAAGAAATAATCTTTACACTTTAGAAGAAGTTACCCTTTTAATAGAGGATGAATGTCACAAATGCCTTAAAAACTATTCCTATACAGATGTTGCAAGAAAATATAAAGAACAAGCAAAAAATCCAAAAGTACTTGGCCTAACAGCAAGTCCAGGAGTTGATAAAGAAACAATAAAAAAAATTTCTCAAAACCTAGGAATAGAAAATATAGAGATAAGAACCAGGGAAAGTGATGATGTAAAAGAATATCTTCAAGAATTAGAATTTGATATAATACGACTAGATTTTCCACCAGAAATAAGGGAAATAGCTCTAATAATTAGAAATATCTATGAAAGAAAAATACAAGAATTAAAAAATAGGAAACTATTATTTGAACCTCAAACAAAAACTAATATTTTAAAACTACAGTCAAAAATAATGACAATGATTTCTTCTGGAAATAAAAATTTCAATTTATTATCTGGAGCAAGCGTCTGTGCCCAGGCAATAAAACTCTCTCACCTAATAGAATTAATCGAAACTCAAACCCTTAATTCTTCATTAAATTATATGAAAAACCTATTCGAACAAGCAAAAGAAAATAAATCAAAAGCAGTAATGCACATAGTAAAATCAAGTGAATTTAATTTAGCCTATGTAAAACTAAATGAATTAATATCTAAAAAAATAGAACATCCAAAAATAGCAGAAATAAAAAAAATAGTTCATGAATCTATAAAAGAAAATCCAAAAAACAAAACAATTGTTTTTTCCCAATATAGGGACACTGTAATAAACCTATGCAAAACACTTAATGAAATTCCAGATATTAATGCAAAAGTATTTGTAGGTCAAGCAAAAGGAAAAGGAGAAAATAACCCCGGTCTTTCACAAAAAGAACAACAACAAATAATGAGAGAATTCAAAGAAGGAACAATAAACATAATATGTGCGACATCAATTGCAGAAGAAGGTCTAGATATTCCAGAAGTTAATGCAGTAATATTCTATGAACCTGTTCCAAGTGCCATAAGGAAGATTCAAAGAACAGGAAGAACTGCAAGATTAATGAAAGGTAAATTAATAATACTAATAACAAAAGATACTCTAGATGAAATATTCCACTACACTTCCAAAGCAAAAGAAAAAAAGATGTATTCATCAATTGAATCAATAAAAAAAGATTTAGATAAAGGCATCCCTCTATATGATAAAGAAGAGCAAAAGAAATTATTTTAACAATTATTAATAACATCAAAAAACAATGTGCCACCACACACTAAAGCTTTGAGAATTTTTAATTCCCAATAGTGCTCAGAAATTAAAACAAGTAAACATCCACATCTTAAAAGATGTGGTTTAATTTCTGACATTATAATCTAAAAGAGTACATAATAAACTAACAAACTTGCTTGCAATATCCACTTCATATTACATTAGCTAATAATTCTTTTAAATACAAAATAATATAAAATCCAAATTCTTATCAACAATATGTTTTACAACCCATTTGCAAAAAAAGAAAAAAGAAAATCTTCAAAAAAAATAATTAAACCCAAGATATTTGCAGATATCCATGAAAAAGATTCATCTATTTTAGCAGAACTAATTTCAAATAAGGAAATAGAAACAAAAATAATTTCATTAAAAATTGGAGATTATCTAATAGGAAATACAATAATTGAAAGAAAAACAACCTCGGATTTTATTTCTTCAATGTTAAATAAAAGACTAATTCAACAACTAGTTCAAATGCAGAAATACAAAAACAAACTTTTAATAATAGAAGGAAATCCAGAAAATCTAACCTCCCAAGAAGGTAAATTAAATCCAAATGCCCTAAGGGGATTCATCCTATCCATAATTCAGAATTATAACACGAACATAATTTTCACAAAAGATCCAATTGATACTTCACTCTATCTCATAACTCTAACAAAACAACAATCCAAAAAACCTATAGAAATATCCTTTCACTCAAGAATTCCAAGAACAACAAAAGAACAAAAACAATATATCTTAGAATCCTTTCCAAACATAGGTCCTAAAAAAGCAAAACTTCTTTTAAAAAAATTCAAAACCCTAAAAAATACATTTAATGCAGGTGAAGAAGATATAAGAAATATTTTAAAAGGTAAATCAAAAGAATTTAAAGATATTCTA
>JAGVWZ010000031.1 GCA_018304045.1 Candidatus Pacearchaeota archaeon
CAAGGCAGATGTTCCTAGAAAGTATTTGGGAAAGAGAGTTTATGTGATAATTACAAAAAAGAAAATTAAAATGTAAAGCTTAACTTAATGACATTGGGCGTTGAACCCTCTTATCTAAATCCTACTCTTTTTATTTCTTTAATTTTATCAAATACCTTGTCTTCAGAAATTATTTCATCTGATTTGCAAGACAAAGCAGTTGCAAGATGAATTGCATCTCTTGGATTAATTTCATAGATTTTCATTAATTGATGAGCTTTAAAGATTATAGATGAAGATGCTTCAATAAAGTAAAGATTGGGTAATTTTAAAAACTTTTCAGATTGCATTAAAGCAAAACTTTTTCCTTTTTCTTTAATTAAATAATGAATAACTTCATCCCAAGTTAATATGGAAGTACATGCTTGAATTTTTTTAGATACAACTTCATAAATTATTTTCTTATAAAAATCCGCTCTTTTATCATTATCTATTACGGGGTAAATAAAAACATTAGCATCAAGGTATTTCATTGTATTTTTCTAAAATAATCTTTTTTATTTTTTCAATTGAAGTATTTTTTTTCTTTCCCGGAACATTGCAGTAATCATCAATAATCTTTTCAGGATCATCTTCAGATTTTAATAAAACTTCATTATCTCTTATTTCAAAAACAATATTCCCTCTTAATCTTAAATTAAGAAAATCTCGGATATCTTTTGGAATAACTACTTGTCCTTTCCCCCCTATTTCTCGTTTGATTATCATGATAAATTAAGTAGGAATTAGTATTTAAACTTTTTCTTACCTTTAGGTAGGAATTTTATAGTAAAAATTATATCCTCTAATATTTATAAAGATATTAACTGTTATAGACAGAACATAAAATGGTAATTAAAATAACATTGGATAAAGAAGCAGATGCAGCATATATTTATTTTAAAGATATTTCTCCTGGAGAAGTTGTAAAAACAATATCATTGAATGACTCTATTAATATTGATTTAGATTCTGAAGGAAAAACTCTTGGAATAGAGATTTTAGATGCTTGCAAGAATCTTCATCCAAGTGTATTGAATTCTGCGGTGTTAATTTAGGGAACAAAAACCTTTTTAAAGCGTGTTTTATATTGATATTTATCTTAGATTATTAAGTTGTTATACAACTTCTATAAGATTAATACTAAAAAATAAATATATAACATGGCAAAGTTGAAAATTAAGAATTTTCAAACCGCCATTTTAAACCAAAATAAAAAACAACATGGCTAAAAAAGAAACACCATTTGAGAAAATCAAGAGATTGATTTCATCGCAAGATACTATTAGAAATATAGCAACTAGTGCACATATTCACCATGGAAAAACAGCTCTTACTGATAATCTACTTGCTGCTGCAGGTATGATGAGTGAAAAGCTTGCAGGAGATTTAGAAGGTGGAATGACTACATGGCAACACTCTGATGAACAAGAAAGATTATTGACTGTTGATGCTGCAAATGTTTCAATGGCACACGAGCTTGAAGGAAAAGAATATTTAGTTAATTTAATTGATACTCCGGGGCATGTTGATTTTTCTGGAAATGTTACAAGGGCAATGAGGGCAATTGATGGAACAATAGTTCTTGTTTGTGCTTCAGAAGGAATAATGCCTCAAACTGAAACTGTTATGAAACAGGCACTTAGAGAAAGAGTGAAACCTATTTTATTTATTAATAAAGTTGATAGAATGATAAATGAGTTAAAATTAACACCTGAAGGAATGCAGGAAAGGTTCATGAAAGTAATTGCACATTTCAATTTATTAATTGAACAAATTGCAGAACCTGAATTTAGAGAAAAATGGAAAGTGAATGTTGTTGATGGAAGTGTTATATTTGGAAGTGCAAGGGATAATTGGGCATTATCTTTAGCATATATGAAGAAAAAAGGAGTTAGTTTTAAAGATGTTATTAGTTTATATGATGGGAGTATGACTGAAGAAGAAAGAAAGAAATGGGTTTGGGAAAAAGCTCCTTTGTTTGAAGTTTTACTTGATGCTGTTATAAAACATTTACCTTCTCCTGTTGAAGCTCAAAAATATAGAATTCCAAAAATATGGCAGGGAGATCCTGAAAGTGAGTTTGGAAAAGATTTAGTTCATTGCAACAGAAAAGGAGAAGTTGCATTTGTCATAACAAATACTATCATAGAATCAAAATCTGGAAAAGAAATTTCAGCTGGAAGATTATTCTCTGGAACAATAAAAGAAGGTATGGAAGTTTGGTTAAACAATGATAAGAAAAAACAAAAAATTCAACAGGTTTTAGTTTACAATGGAATAAAACCAGAACAAGTTGGAGAAGTTCCTGCTGGAAATGTTATTGCAATTACAGGACTCATTTCACAGCCTGGTGAAACAATTACAATAAATCCTCAAGAACCTTTTGAGAATATAAGGCATATTTTTGATCCTGTTATTACAAAATCTATTACTGTTCCTAAACCACAGGATTTGCCAAAATTAATTGAAGTCCTTAAAAAAGTTGCAAAAGAAGATCCAACTTTAAAAATTGAAATCAATGAAGAAACAGGGGAGAATCTAATGAGTGGAATGGGTGAATTGCATTTAGAAATAATTGAAAATAGAATTAAGACTGAAAAAGGTGTGGAAGTTAGAACTTCAGAACCAATTGTTGTTTACAGAGAAACTGTTGCTAAAAAAGGAGTTGAAGGGGAAGGAAAATCACCAAACAAACACAACTTGTTTTTTATACAAGTTGAACCTTTGGAAGATGAGGTCTATCAAGCAATTAAAGCTGGAGAAATTCCTGAAAGAAGACTTAAGAAAAAAGAAGAGGACCTTTGGAAGAAACTAAATGAATGTGGAATAAGTAATGATGAAGCAAGACAGTATATTGACATCTACAAAGAATGTGTGATTGTTAATAAAATCAAAGGAGAAGTTCATCTTGGAGAAGTAATTGAACTTGTTTTAGATGGTATTGAACAGGTAATAAATGCAGGCCCTCTTGCAAGAGAACCTTGTACAAAATTAAAAATTAATTTAACTGATATTAAATTGCATGAGGATGCAATCCATAGAGGGCCTGCACAGGTTTATCCTGCTGTAAGAGATTCTATGAGAGCAAGTATTGGGACTGCTAACCCTTGTTTGTTTGAACCTGTTCAGACACTTTTGATTGAAGGTCCAATTGAATTCATGGGTGAGTTAACAAAATTAGCCCAAAGCAAGAGAGGACAAATTCTTGATATTGAACAAGGTGCAGGACATGTTACTGTTAAAGTAAAATTACCTGTTGCTGAAATGATAGGAATAGCAAGTCAATTAAGAAGTGCAACAGAAGGAAGAGGAACATTTTCAATGGTTGACCAGAGTTTTGAAAGAGTTCCTGGTTCAATACAACCTGAAGTTATAAGAAAAATAAGGACAAGAAAAGGTTTGGCTGACAATGAATAGAGCTTTCTTTTTTAGAAAAAAATAAACTTCGGAAAGAAAAAACTAGGATTGAAAAGGCCCTCGGGTAAAAAATAACTAAAAAAAGAATTCTGTTTAATATTATGGTTATTTATAATAATCCTTTTAAGATATAAAAATATAAAGAGACATGACAAACATCCCTGGATTAGAATATACAGAACCAAGAGTGCTAAACATTGCAGGAATTAAAACAGTTATTGTTGATCCGCATAATGAAGTTTTTTCATATTGGTATAATCTTGTAAATTCTAGCTCTGAAATATCTATACCTGCTGCTCTTTTGCATATTGACAAGCATGATGATTTATGGGAAAGAAAGAATGTAATTAATGGAGAAGATATTGATTCATATGCAAGAAATTTGGATATTTCCAGTTTTATTGCTCCTGCTTTTCACTATAAAATAATTGATAAATTTTTCTGGTTTAATCCAAGAAAATTTTTTCCAAGAACAATAGTTGACTGCAAAACTCATGAGCATGAAAACCAAATTTTTTGGAATGATGCCTCTAGCTTTCATATTCCAAGAACAAGACTGTCTTTTACTTTCTTAATGACTTATAGATTAAACCATCACAAGGGGTCTTTGATAGTTGATATTGATTTAGACGCATTTTTGGATAAACATGATGCTCATTATTTAAAATATAGAACAAATAGAAATGCTTGTTTTAGAAAAGTGGAAAAGAGAATCAAAGGTGCAAGAAGATTATTGAGAAGAATTAAAAAGCCAGATTTAATCACTATTGCAAGGTCACAGAATCCTAATTTTTTTACACCTCCTGAATATGTTGAATACATTGAAGGAAGAGTTCTTGAGGTATTGGGAGGATTATATTAATAAATCCACAACAATAAAAATAATTAGAAAACTTTAACTTTTTTAATGCTTTTTTCTTATCGTCTGCAAAGTATCCAATTTACTCGTGAGAACCTTAACCTAAGGTTTAACATCTCGTGGGTTAATCGAACCTTAGGTTCAAGTCTCCAAAACCTTATCTACGCTGATGTTCGGGAAGCATATCTGTTCATTTTTGTAGAGTTTAACCTAATAACTTAGCAAAAGAATCTCTGGCAGAATTAATTTCTTCATTACTTAATTCACTTATTAATAACTTCATTTTAACTAAAAAATCTTCGGCTTTCAATATCATTTCATTGCAGGATTCTTTAGTTACCTTAACTACTTGTTGAGTTTCTACATAATATTGTTTATCTATTCTTTCTTCTTTAGCCCAAAAAATGATTTTTACCAAATCTTTGTTTCCGAATAATCTATCAAATAGAATTATTGATGCAGAATGATTCTCAGATTTAATTCCAATCTTAAACAATAAAGATAACAACGAATTATACATGCAATAATAAGCTTCAGATGTAGAGTTCTCATAGAGTTGACTTGAAAATAGGATTTTTGCTGACTTGAGGCAGTTCTCTGCTTTTGTCAAGTAGGATGATTTCATCTCTTCTGAAGATTCAACCTGTTCAATTACTCCTTTTCTTTTAAGCTTCTTTAAAAAATTCAACTCTTTCATAAAAATCCTCCAATCCCCTTATGATTATATGATTTTTGATAATTTCTTTGATTAATAAAGATTTAGTATCAAATTTTCCTATTTTTATGCTTAACTTAGAATTTGTCTCTTTCATTTTGTTTTTTAAGCTATTGTCATTGGTTTCTAAATAAATATCAATATCACTATCCTTCTTAGGAATTCCTTTAGCATAACTTCCAAATAAGATTATCATTCCCTTTGAGAAATCTTTTTTAATATCCTCCAAAATTATGGATAATTCCGGATGTTTTTTCAATAGACCATTTAATTTGTGAATTTCAGCAGAATAAACATAGTTTTTAGCTTTCAAAGTATTCTTAATAAAAAATATTTTATTTTTACCTTCTTTCTTATAATCTAAGACATTCTCTTTTAATAACTCATTAATCTTTCTGAGGATTGTGGAGTGGGATTCATTGAGAGTTCTTGCTATCTCTCTTAGATGAGATTTATTCTTTAACAAAACCAATATTATTTCCAATTCTAAATTGTTCTTATTTTGAACCATATGTATCATTTATGAACCAGTACTATATAAATCTTTCTTATCCTATTTAGGAAAATGCGGGGAGCGTTGAACTAGCAATAAAAAAATAAAAATTCATTTAAAACCTCAACTAAAAACATGAAAAAACCTTATCGTCGAGAAAGTCTCCATTTTACTCGGGAGAACCTTAACCTAAGGTTAATTATCTCGTGGGGGCGTTTAAATCTGATTTAAAGTAATTAAAGAAATGCCCAAAATATGCAGGTTTCTATAAAGATTAAACCCCTTCAAAGAACTTAACAGCAA
>JAGVWZ010000032.1 GCA_018304045.1 Candidatus Pacearchaeota archaeon
ATTTTTTCTTTCTTCGTTCTTGGTTAATATAATGACAGTCAAAGGCATACAATAATTCTACACCAAAAAAGAATTTTGAGCTTGTTCTCAAATGGCCGCTATTGAATAAACAGCTATTGCCGCAATATGCAAGAGCAGTCTATCTATTACATTTTTGACATGCGCCGATGGCTCATAAGGGCTTATTAAGAAAACCGCGAGATATGAAAGCACTTGAAAACCGATTAACATATAAACAAGTCTTCTTTTCCCATATTTTGCGAAAATCAATAGTCCAAACAGAAAAGACAGCCATAGGAAATTCCAGTTCTGTATATTGATCACTTCTTTCAAAATTTCAATATGCCTTTCTTCTTTCATTTTAATTAGAATATTAAATCATTTATTTTAATTTAATTAAGACACTTGTCTTTATAAGCTTTTCTAAATTAAGACACTTGTCTAAAAAGTATTAAGACACTTGTCTTGAAAACATTCAATTATGTAATAATTTTGTAATATAAAACTTCATGAGAAGTGAACATCTAAAATCAGGTAATAATTTCATAGTGTGAAGATTCGCTAGAATAGAACATTCGAAATCATGTAATGATTTCGTAACCATCCCTATGTTTAACAACATGGTCTTTTCCAACAGCCATTTTTGTTTTTGCATTAATTGCTCTTATGAAATTCTTTCCAAGATCAGTATGAACAGTATATGCAAAATCCAATGCAGTTGAACCTTCAGGAAGTAAAAAGCAATCAGGCAAGATATTTCCCTTAGAATCAGCTAACTTATGAGCACCAGCAGGAAATACAGCAATATATTTTAATAAATCAAAAACAACTTTATTCAAGACTTCCTGAACACCAGTACTTCCATATTTTTTTAAAACATTTTCTCTAATATTCTCAAGAGCTTGCCTTTGTTTTTCATTCAATTCTTTAATAAGCTTAAAATCATTTTCTCCAGGAATATATTCAATCAATCCATGATTATGTGCTTGCCTAAGGGCAAGTTCAGAATCAGCACTACAGGAAACAATCATAAGTTCAGGATATTTTTCTTTTAATTTTTTCAAATTTTCAAAACTATTAGGCCTATCACATTTATTTGCAGCAATAATCATTGGCTTTGTCAAATGTCTAAGATCATGAGCAAATCTTCTAACTTCAGAATTAGTCCATTCAGCAGGTTTTTCAACATTATACTTTCCCCTAACTAAAATTCTTTTAACTGAATCCTCAGTTACCTTAAGACCTGAAAATTGATTTGCAATTGCTTTATGTAATTCCTGTTTAGTATTTTGAATTACTCTTGCAAATCCCTTCCAAGCTTTATTTAAAATTCCTAAATACCATAAATCAAGTTCATTTTCAAGCATAACAACATCAAAAGTAGAATCATAATCCTTTGTTTCCTTACCACCACTATCAGTCTCACCACTTATATCTACAATATGGATAAATGCATCAGCAGCAGCAAGATCACTTAAAAATTCATTTCCTAAACCTTTTCCTTCACTTGCTCCTTCAACAAGTCCTGCAACATCCATTAAATCAATAGGGACAAATCTATTCCCATTTACACAATAACCTTTATGAGGATTACATTTAACTCCAAATTCCTTATCAATACAATCAATCTTAACATAACCAATACCATGATTTGGTTTAATAGTTGCAAAAGGATAGCTAGCTATAAGTACATCTGCAAGTGTGCAAGCTTTAAAAAAAGTTGATTTTCCACAAGAGGGCTTACCAACCAACCCTATTAACATTTTAAACTCCCAATTAACATAAAAAAATTAAAAGAAACAGGTTTAAATAAATTGTTGTTTTACCCTCTTAAGAATCTTATGTTCTCTTCATGTAAATTTCTGACTCTTTCTTGTAATTCTTTCTGTCTGTCTCCTTTTAAAAATTGTCTAAAAGAATCATATCTCACTTCCATTTTCTTTTTTAAAACTTCATAAGAAACTGGTTGATAATCCCACACATCAACTCCAACATCACACCTAAGTTTTGTCATAGTTTCAACAGTCCTTCCATGAGAGTGACCATAAAAATGCCATACTCCCCTATACATGCCCTCCCAAGAATCTATTGGATTATGAAACAGAACTATTTTTTGTCCTTCAACACTTATTTCCATGTATCTATGCACTTCTGTGAATTGAGATAATATTTCTTGATTCATTTTATCATGGCTTCCAAGAATCAAAACTTTTTTTCCATGAAGTAACGAGATAAACTTTGCATGATTCTTCCATGCAAAATCTCCAATAATATAAACTAAATCCCTTCTTCCAACAACAGAATTATGCCTTTCAGTCATTGTATAATTCATCTCATCAACACTTGCAAAAGCCCTATGATTTAATATCCCTTTATGCCCATAATGCGGGTCTGCAGTAAAAAATACATTCATGAAAAAACAATAAATAAATGGTTTAAATAAATTCCTATAAACAAGAATTATTCAAAATCCAACTGTTCTTCAAGAATACCTAATTTAAAAGCATATTTTTTAACATCATTATATTCTTCCTTTTTACTCAAATCCACAACAAATATCTTTTTTTTGAAGATTATAAAATGATATTCACTATTCCTATAGTCCACATACCAGCTATTTTGGTGTTTTGAATCAATTGCCATGGCAATTCTTTCAGCAGTTTCCATTGCCCGATCTTCTTTAACATCAATACTATGTAAAGTCCATTTTTTCAACCAAGGAGTATTATGCTCAGAAGTAACTTTTTCAACTTGAGTTCTAAAAATATTGAGGTTCTTCAATATTCTTTTATCTTCTAAACTTTCTTCAATTATTATTCCACGAAAATCCATAACAAACAAAAGAAATATAAGTTTAATAAATCTACTGGAAAAATGAGAATCTGGTCAATTCACCAAAAATATTTAGATGTAAAAAGACTCACAGGAGTCTGGAGAGAAACACTTTTAGCAAAAGCAGTTTTAGAAGGAAAAACAACAGGTTACAAAAATCATCCACAGTTAATAAGATTCAAGCAACAATCAGATTCAATTTTATTCATCAACACATATTTAGAACATATCCATAAAGAATCTAAACATAGAAATTACAAATTCAATAAAGATTTAATTTTAAATAAATCAACAAAAAACAAAATACCAGTTACAGATAAACAACTAATCTACGAACTAAATCATCTAAAAAAGAAACTGAATAATCCCAAACACCTAAACTCAATAACAATTCCAGAACCACATTCATTATTTAATATAATTAAAGGTGAAATAGAAATATGGGAAAAAATAAAATAATTATCTTGACAGTAATATTATAAACATGGGCCTGCCAAGCGCTCAAGAATTATTTTAATTCTTGGCTACTCCAACTTTCCACTATCAAGTTAGAGTATTTGAAAATCTTGACAGTAATATTATAAACATGGGCCTGCCAAGATTTGAACTTGGGACCCCCGCCTTTCTTAGCAAGATATGCCAGGAAACTAAATCTCTCATGAAACTTATTCTTATAAGAGCGGTGCTCTAACCAGGCTGAGCTACAGGCCCACATTACTTAAAGTAGAAATTCATTATTTTTAAAGTTATTCAATCGTAAAGTTACATCAATAAGTTTTATAAATCAAGAATCCATAATAATAGAATGAAAAAGAGTGTGAAAAAGCAGAATATAAATCTAAATAAAGATGATGAAAAATTATTTGCATTCCTAGGTGCATTTTTTACAATTGTGGGTTTTTTAATAGTTCTCATCCTAAGGAAAAAAAATGACTATGCAATGTTCTATGCAAAACAAGGACTTGTATTATTTATTGCAGCAATGATATTCTCCATATTTTCAGGAATACCTTTTATAGGATGGATATTTTCAACTATTTTACTAGTAATATGGTTGATACTATGGATAATGACATTCATAAATTCATTATCAGGCAAAAAAATTAATACATTTATAATCGGAGAGTTAGCAGAAAAAATAAAATTATGAAAATAAAAAATCAAGAAATAAAATTTATAGCTATAATGGCATTAATCCTATTTATAATGCTCCCAATAATAGCATTCTTTCTAGAAGATATTTTAAAAAATAATACCTACGTGAGAATAATACTAATAGTTCTAATCTCTATCATAGTACTAATAGTTATCATAGATTATTGTCTAAAAAAGAAATATAAAAAAGAATTAATTAAAATAAATGATTGGAAAAAATATTCTATATTTATAAAAGGATTAATATTGGGAACAATAATTGGAGCAGTATTAATGCCAATCACAGCCTGGTATTTTTCACAGATGTTTAATAGCATTTATTTTTCAGTAGTCTATGGACAATTGATACTATGCATAGTGCTTTCTAGTGTGGTTGTATATTTATTGGAAAAAATGATCTTACAATAAGCTTTTTAAACCAAATTCTTCTCTAATTTTAAGATAGCAAGTTCATTATTAAAAATAATAAAATCAATAATTGTTGCTATCGCAATTATGCCCCCGTAGTGTAGAGGCCAAGCATAGGGCCCTTTCAAGGCCTTGACCCGAGTTCGAATCTCGGCGGGGGCATAAATAATTTTTGGTTAATCCTGGGGACTCGGGCTATTTTATGGCAAATAAGTTATTTTCCAATAATCTTCAGGATAATAATTGATCTTTCTAATATTGGGAAACTAGAACATTAAATTAAATTCAAAAATTCTCCTGGACTTATGATTTTAATTTCTCTAAATTCTAACATATTCAGAAGATGTTTATCATAAGATACTATATACTCTACTTTTCCTTCAATTGCTGCTTCTAAAATAATATTATCTTTCGGATCAGCTTTAATTACGCTTAGTTTAATTTTTGTTTCAATTAAAGTGGAAATTGACAAAATTGTTCTTAACAACTCTTCAATACTTAATTTTAAATTTAATATATATTTTTGAAACTTTAATTCTCTATTTAAAACTCTTACAATTTCTGATAAAATATCTTCAGAAATTATTATTTGTATATCCTCTTTTTCTGCCTTTTCTATAATTTTACTTGCTTCTCCATCCCAAATTATTCCAGATAGCCAAACATTTGTATCTAGAACTATTTTCATTTAAACCTCTTATCTAATTCTTGATTCTTCTATCAGCTTTTTTAAATCATAGTCTGTAAAATTAGATTTTTTTGCTGCTTCTCTGAATGGTTTTGTTGCTTCTTTCCAAGATTTAACTTTAGGTAATTCAATTTTCTTCATACAAATAGAATCATCGCTATCAGAAATTATTAATAAATTTCCTTCTTCTAAATTCATTCTTTTCCTTATTTCTGAAGGGATTACAACCTGTCCCTTTGAACTTATCTTAGTTATGTTTACCATGTTAAAAATTGAAAATTTTTAATCACCCCAAAATCCTTTTTGGATTTTTGCTGTGTAAGATTGTAAGACTATTATATTTATAAATCTTTCTGTTCTTACTTTCTTACATAAGTATATTTTTGGAAAGTAAACACTTAAAGATAGATATCACTCCATCCACTCAATCTTAACAATCCTTATAAAACAAAGCAGTCTTATACAATTATAATATTAAATCAAAAAAACAATGTGCCACCACACACTAAAGTTTTGAGAATTTTTAATTCTCAATAGTGCTCAGAAATCCATAAAAGATTTCTGACATGTGTGGTTTGTGACAGGCACTTGTTTTTAGGACTTCAAAATCG